>CAINEZ010000609.1 GCA_903847905.1 uncultured Bacteroidota bacterium | reverse complement strand
TTACTCAAAATTTACTTGTAGATTTTAGGACTTTTTAAAACCAATTCATTTTCAAAAAAGCGTTTTTACTCATATTTTTTTTATAATTTTTCATTCTCCCCAAATTTGTTTATTTAATTTATTTACTTTTCGTTTGTTTACCACAAAGCCTGTTTCCTTTGAATATGTGCCGCATTCTTTCACAGAAATGTAACCTTCTTCTCCTTGCCATTTGGCTATATATGGGTTATAAAGGCATTCCATTTCGTGATACCAAGTATCGTTTTCATTTTGAATTGGAATACGAGAATCAACACACATGTGCCTATTTTCGCAATCTCGACAAATCCCAATTATTTCTTTATGAACAAACCACAATCGTTGAAATTTTTCTGATGAAATTATTGAAATTAAATCCTCGGTGCTTGTTAAATTTTGAACAAAACCAAAAACTTGATCGCAATTTGGACCATTTTTTATCTCGCCATTTTTTCCCACAAACAATTTTCTGTTAAAATAAGTATTGTAAGATTGTGATTCGGAAAATAATTTAAGATTAACATTAAAACACAATGGATTTATAACATAATCTCTACCAAATTCATCAAATTGAATAACTAAAGCATCTGAAAATGCCTTAATCACATCATCCGGCGCATTATATATCACAAAACATGAAAAATAAAAATCGGTATATAATGAAATTACATCATCTCTTGAATAAGATTCATTCCAATGAAAGAAACATTCAACAGTATTTATTCTAGAATCATTAAAAAGACTTAAAACATTCCTTATATCATTCAAATTAAATGATTCATCAAAATATAATTGGAAAGCTATACAGTTTAATTCATCAAGGGCATCTTTTAATAATGTTGTAATATTATTATTACCTACATTAATAATTACATTTGTTATTTTAGATGGAACTAAAAATTCTAAATCTAACTTTGGATATAAACTAGGTAATTCTGTTTCTAAGACAATGTTTTTTGCAATTAAAAATTCTATATACTCATTAGGTATTTCATTATACTCAAAAAATGTTTTTTTTGTCAACACTTTATAAAGAAAATTAGGTATAAAAAAATAGTTTTGCATTTGCAAATCACATATAACACTACGTGAATAGCCCTTAACCGGAATGCAATTAGAATATAACATTAAAGACTTTTCAACTATTGATTTCATACAATCATTTTATTCGTTTATAAAACACGTATGTTTTCTTGTGTTTATTGGTATTATAGAATGTTGATTTGTACAAAATCGTAGAAGAAACAAAATTTGACTTTTTCATTTCTTCCATTAAAAAATAACAAAGCGGTATTTCCTTCCGCTTAAAACAATCTTCAATTATTTTTTTCATTTCTTGATATTAATAATTCTGCAAGATGTTTTTCGATATTGAAATTACAAGGATACGAAACCATCCCAAATTGGCCTACTGGATTTACCTCAAGGAAATAATACTCACCATTTCTTGCTTTTATCATATCAATGGAACCGAAATTCAACCCTAATTTCTTCATTAATTTTAACAATTTTATTTTAATAGAGTTAGGCAAATTATATCGAACAGTTCTATTGGGGTAATCAAAATCATATTTTCTGAAATCAACTTGAGTTTGCGAATTTTGCTGAGAAAAAATAGCCATCGTGTAAAATACACCCTCAAGATAAACAATACGTAATTCAATCTCTTTTTCTATTTCTGCCTGGATTAGAGAGGGAAAAAATACATCAGGAATATTTTTTAGCATATCATTTGTAATTCTATTAGAATATGAAGCATAATTATTTATTATCAACATATAGTCTATTGCCTTTGATAAAACATTATTTACTGCGACCAGATCCTCAAGTGAATCTTTGCAATTAACAATATGCGTTGCAGGAATCAATAATCCTGCTTTGCTAGCAAATATAAGCTGATAAATCTTTGAAATTTTAATGTCACTAAATTTATTAATCCAATATTTGTCATGCAAACAATATTCAAAACAGGCATAAAGATTAAACAATTCAGTTCGTTTTGCAATATTTAACTCAATTAAAACATTTTGATCTAAAATCTCGTCATTGAGAATATTTAATGGATGCATCCTTCGAAACCATATACTATGAATGTTTCGAGAACAAACTGTTTTCCCTACTGAATTTTCAATTTGAAAAGTGCGATCCAACAAATTCATACTGAATCTAAAACGTATTAAATCTGTAGGATTTACACGCAAGAACGAATAATTGTAATACGTAATCCAATCAATAACAGCATCAGTTATTTCATCTACCTCCTGACTGAAAATTAATATCACTTTATCTTCTCGCATGAATATCTATTTGCTAAAAAATACTCACTTCCAATATTCACAACGAAAAACGAGCATTTCGTATTTTTAGCGCTATCTTCAATTTCAATCACAGAAAGACCTTCTTCTTCGGTAATTACGGCATCTGTAAAATGCTCAATTAAATACGATAATTGCTCTTTATTATTTTTAATTAAATCCCGGTCAAATAGCAGTGATTTCATCATCTTTTTCGCTTGCAATGAATCACCAATTTCTTCAAAATATTGTTTATAATCAAACTTTTCATAAACCAATAAATTCATACCCAAATACCCCATGTCATTATTATTCATTGCGAATAATATGCTTTTGAAAATTTCAACTATATTGCTTTGAGGATATTTCTCGGAATTTTTTTCAATTTTAGGAAAAAAGCGTCGCTCCCGTTTTTTCATTTTTATAAAATCTTCCACACTTAATGCCTGATTAGTATTTTCACTAATCTTCCATGATTCATAATTAGCATCTATTACATTTGTCAGTATTTTGGGCGGATTATTGTTGCCATAAGTAACAATAACACTATCCATTTTGATGGAATCTAAGTCAATGGTATAAATATAGTATTTTAAATCAGTATTATTAACATAAGTAAAAAAGACTCTATCATTATTAATTGCTTTAATATCGGTATATCTTTCAAATGCAATGTGTTTTATAAAAGTATTTTTCAAATTATTATTCATCTGATAAAAATTTGTGTAAGATGTGCCATCTCGTAAAGTGGTATTTGTAACAATATACAAGGCGTGTGATAATTCATCTCTTAAAAATTTAATGGTTTGGAGTCCTTTAACAGATGGATTTATTGCAACGGAATCCATACATTTTAAATTCGAATCAAATTGATAGATTGTTCTGTTCAGATTATTGGCAAATAAAATAGTACTATCATAATCAATAAGGGAATAAGGCGTATATCTCGATATTTCAGATTTTATTAATTTCTGAGAAACCTCATTTGTCTTCATATTTTTGGTCAACAAATAATCATCTATTTCAATTCGTCCATCTTTATATGCATACACATGTCCCCTACATATAGCAAAAAAACTATTCCGTGTTTTGAAAATGTTCCTAATTTTCCAATGCCCCAACTTAATGCTGTCGCCAAACATATACGAATATTTATCCACCTTTTCAATAATCGGAACTATCTTATTTTTTTTCGTTTGCAAATAAAAAAAATAATAATTACCTCTTTTCCTTATAACGGAAACATATACTAATGTATCATTTAATTTACATAGATTGCCATTTAATCCAAAAAAAGGTGTTTTTTTTATTACACCTTGAGTAAATGGAAAATAATCATACCGGAGTCCACGTATTTTTTTCACATAATCGAATTGATCCAAAACGGTCTTATTCTGGCTTAACAGAACGAATTTATTATCTTCAATAAAATGAATAAGCATACAGGAATCATTCATAAAACAATAATCCGAAGAATTTTTATTCTGTAGTCCATAATAAAGACTCGCCTTTAAGGAATCTCTTTTTGAATACATGAAACCTTGAGGAGTAGGGCTTATATCAGAAATATAAACATATTTATAATTATTGTACACTTTCAACGAATCCGTCTTTTGCCCAATTAAAGAAAACGACAATAAAGCAAATATATGAGAGATAATTATTTTCCGCATTTGGTATTATTAATTTAATTGGTATGAAAAAATAATGTCTGAAAAGATCAATACAACAGAGTTTATTATTGCTTTGCTTTCGATATTGCACTTTTCCTATCAGACATTAATTAAATATTTAATAAAAAACTATTTGAATTGTTTACAAAATAACAATGTTTTATTTTGCTAAATTTTCGCAATTAACCTATCGGTCCATCTGTTTGTGTATTACCTGTCACCCAAGTCGAAGAATGAGAAATGGCTATACCAAGAAAGTAAGTAGTTGTAATTTCCTCACATGAAGATACTGAAAAATCACCTCGACTGTCATGTAGCCAAACAAATTTACAACCACCCCAGGTAACAACTTTACTTCCTCCTTTAATTTCCGATGCTTGTTCTTTTGTAAGCTGCTGAAATTTAGCATTATTTATACTCTCAATTTTTTTCATAAATTTTAGCTTTAAATTTATTATTGTTTTGATGAATTATTTTTTCCACTTTCGCAGTCATCAGGTAATGCCTTAAATCGGCGTGCTTTGCTTAATGTATAATTACACTCACTTGCATAACAACAGTTATTTATAGTATCTTTTCTTTGGTTGTTAAATATGTTCATTGCAACATAAATTGGAAAATAGAATAAGCAAATATAAAAATATTGATTATGGTGTAATTTTATTTTGGATTTATTTTCTTTGAATATTTAAACTATTTTTAAAATGGCGCAAATATACAAAAAACTAAATTTATTCCCATTCTATTGTTGCAGGAGGTTTGGAGCTAATATCATATACTACCCTGTTAATCCCTTTCACTTTATTAATAATTTCATTTGAAACTTTTGAAAGAAAATCGTAAGGCAGATGCACCCAATCTGCAGTCATACCATCAGTAGATGCAACAGCGCGCAAAGCCAGCACATATTCGTAAGTACGTTCATCGCCCATTACTCCTACAGACTTAACAGGCAAAAGAATTGCAGCAGCCTGCCATACCGTGTCATAAAGATCATGATTGAGTAAACCCTTAGTATATATATGATCCGCCTCTTGTAATATTTTTATTTTATTTTCAGTAATTTCTCCTAAAATCCGGATACCTAACCCAGGTCCCGGGAACGGGTGTCTTTTAAGAAAATCATCACTGATCCCAAGCGCTTTACCTACCCTGCGAACCTCGTCTTTAAAAAGTGTGTTTAATGGTTCTACAACTTTCAGCTTCATGAAATCAGGCAGACCTCCTACATTGTGATGCGATTTTATTGTTGCTGAAGGTCCTTTAACTGAAACCGATTCGATAACATCAGGATAAATAGTTCCCTGAGCAAGCCATTTTACATCTTTTATCTTATGCGCTTCCTGATCAAAAACCTCAATAAAAGTTTTTCCTATCGCCTTGCGTTTTAATTCGGGGTCTGAAACACCTTTCAATGAAGAATAGAACTGCTGTTTTGCATCAATCCCTTTTACATTTAATCCCATACCACTGTATGAACGAAGGACATTTCCAAATTCATTTTTACGCAAAAGTCCATTATCAACAAAGATGCAATACAAATTCTTTCCTACAGCCTTGTGTAGCAACATAGCGGTAACAGAGGAGTCCACCCCGCCGGATAAGCCAAGAATAATTTTATCGTTACCAAGCTTTTTCTTTAAATCGAAAATAGTTGATCCGACAAAAGAATCAGGCGTCCATGACTGACGACAATTGCAAATATCAACAATAAAATTTTTCAACAAAATCATACCTTCAGTGGAATGATAAACTTCAGGATGGAATTGTATGCCATAAGTTTCTTCGTTCATCATCTGGAACCCTGCCACACGTACATCTTTTGTAGAGGCGATGATTTTAGCGTTTTTCGGTTCTTTTGCAATAGTATCGCCATGCGACATCCATACCTGGCTGCCTGTAGTTATGTTCTTCATTAATTTATTTGAAGAATCTATCTCCGAAAGGTTCGCTCTTCCATATTCACGGGTATCGGAAGGCATAACATTACCGCCGTAATTGTGCGCTAAAAATTGTGCGCCATAACATACGGCAAGCATAGGTAGTTTTCCTTTTATATCATTCAGGTTTGGAAATGGAGAATTGGTATCTCTAACAGAGAAAGGACTTCCCGACAGAATAATTCCTTTTATGTTTTTATTTATCTGTGGAAATGAATTAAAAGGGTGTATCTCGCAATAAACATTAAGTTCTCTTATCCTGCGAGCAATAAGTTGAGTGTATTGAGAACCAAAATCCAAAATTAATATAGTTTCCTGCATAAGACAAAAATAGAATTTTAGCAGAACAATAAAACAATTTTTTAATCAGAAGAAATTAACAATTCATGAAAAGGTGTAAAGTTGTGTAGGTATATAAAGACAATTTATAAATTATTTTAAATTTTTTAATTTCAGATTTCAGATTAATTATCAACTATAAAATCATAAATCTAAATTCTACCCTTGCCTGCCGTCAGCCTGGAATCTTAAATTATTATCAATAAACATAGTCTTATATAGAAATTCAAATATCAGAAAACCTCTTTAATTTCTATCTTCCTTCCATTGAATAAAACTATATCTCCTTTTTGTTTTTCAAATAATGCCTTGGATAAATGCACCATCAATGAAACTGCGAGAAAAGTTTCCTTAACTGCTATAATTTTTCCAAGCCCTATGGAAATAAATATTTTCTGATCATTTGTAAAAACAACTGAACCAAAACCTACTTTATTCATTTCATTTTTAAGATCAATTTTTTCAAGAGCGTACCATTCGCTCAGCGCTTTTTCTAATTGCTGCCCGAACATATCTTTTTTTAGAAGGAGCTGCATCCTGAATGAATCGTAACGATCTTTAGGATGTCCGTATTCATTGGCGCTTTGCTGTGCTTCGCTCATTGCCGATTTTAGGTTATCTATAACTTTTTGCTGTTGCTTTTTGCATTCTTCAACAAGAATTTTTTTAAGCTCAACACGGTTCATATTTTAATTTTTTATCAAATTTAATCATAAATTTCAAAGAGTCCGATATCAAATTTTATTATTTCTGAGAAATTTTTAAATTTGCTTGATTCAATTGGTAATTTAGCTTAATATTTATTAAAACACATATGGAAGAATCACCAGGTAATGAAATTGTTTTTTCAAAAAATGTAATTGAATTTCTCACTGTTGCCAATGAGTATTGCTTATTTGTTGAAAAAGCAGATAATTATTCCAGGGATGATATTATTAATTATTTGCTTAAAATATGCCCGCTTATTTATCTGAAAGGCGCTTTGCTGCCTGAAAGCGAGGAGAGCGAGTATGAGATACCCGAACGTTTTGTAGCTGAAGAACATTGGGAATCTATATATAACGCGCTAAAAAGCAAATTAGGAAAAGAAAATATTTACTGGACACTAACAAATAATGAGGCCGGCGAAAATGTTCCATCAATGGCGAGCATTGCAGACAACCTTGCGGATATTTACCAGGATCTTAAAGATTTTGTTATGCTTTATCAAAAGGGCACTCATGCTTCAAAGGAAAATGCAATAGCAGAATGTTGCATGCTTTTTAAAACACATTGGGGGTCGATAATTGTTAGCGTCCATAAGGCATTGCACCATATTCTTTATAATGAAGTTGTGCAGGATAATTTTTATGAAAACGAAAATTAACCTAACTCCTTTTGATTTGGCAACACAAATTTTTATATATTTGCATCCCCTAATGCAGGATAAGCATATTTACAGGGGAAAGCGGGTTAAAACCAATCAGTTGTTTGGCGAACTACTTTAGTTCTTTTTATGTTTTTGTATTTTTATAATTCAGCAAATATCCATATATTGGAGAGGTGAGTGAGTGGCTGAAACTAGCAGTTTGCTAAACTGCCGTACTCGAAAGGGTACCGGGGGTTCGAATCCCCCCTTCTCCGCAACACCAATAAAATCAACCCTTCGAAGAAGGGTTTTTTTATTGAAATATTTTTATGAGCAGATGCCGGAACTTCATGTAATAGCAGCCGGTTCACTGCTTGACCATAAATTGAATGAAATGAAGGTTCCTATGCCTGTTGGAAGAGTTGAATTCTGCAATATGCAACCTATGAATTTCAAAGAGTTTTTTATGGGCATCAGGTGAGATAAAACTTACTGATTCATCTGGAGTGCCTTTGACTATGAATTAGTATATTTATAAAACATTATTTCTTGATATTAGATTTTCGAATAGTATAAGCAATATACAATTTACAGATCCTTTAAACATTTTAACTATAAATGAAGGCGCTCTGGCGGAGCAATTTGCAGGGCAGGAGCTTTTATCGCTTTTTCAAGGATTTGCAAAACCCGTTTTATTTTATTGGATGAGAGAAGAAAAAAATTAGAATGCAGAAGTTGATTTTCTTTATCAGCATAAAAACAAGATTTATCAGTTTGAAGTGAAAGCCTGAAAAACAGGCACATTTAAGTCTTTGCATGTTTACTTATTTGAAAAAAAGCTAAAGACAGGAATCAGGCTTAATACAGACATACCATTAACAGGGACTTTTAAAACAAAAGTTCACTCTGGAAATAAAATGGGAATACTAACATATAAATTAATATTACTTCCTTTATATTTGTTAAACCAGTTGCCAAGGTTGGTGAATGAATAGTTAATCCAAAGACAAACGTTCTCATTTTTTTTGTAGCTGAGTAGCCTTAGTCTTACATTCCGCAGCTTTTTGTTTATTGCCTAAATTAAAATATGAACCTGCAAGGTTCATGTATGTTTCAGCATTATCAGGTTTTATAGCTAATACCTTATTAAAAAATTCGATCGATTTTACATAATCTTTTTTTATTCCATAAGCAACACCAAGGTTTTCGAGCAGAGATGGATCTGATGGAGAAATTACATAAGCTTTCATAAGATACTCTATAGATCTATCAATATTGTTAAGATGTTTGCCATAAACTTCTCCTAATTTACTTAATGCAGGAAAATATTTTGGATCTTTTATCAATAAATTATTCATGATGCTAAGAACAGAATCGATCTGATCTTTATTTTCATAAACACTTGCCAGGTCAACATATAATTCCTTATTTGAAGGTTGATATGGAATAAGTTTCCTGTAACTGGTGATCGCTTCTTCATAGTCTTTATTTTTTGTACTCATTTGAGCGCAGTATAGCCAGTTATTAAGAGCATCTTTATGCCCGGGGCTCATTTTAAGTATAGCTTCATAATATTCTCTTGATCTTTTATAATTCTCAAGGTCAATCATTGCTTTACCCAGCAACATCAAATTGGCTGTATTTGTAGGATGTATCTTTATTCCTTTGTTAAGAAAAACTATCGCATCTCTTATCATCTTTTCCTTTTTTACCTGATCGGGTTCTTTTTCGGCAAGTTCAAGCGTTTGCCCGCCTGCAGAAACATTGCATTTTGCGCTGTTGGTGGAAACTTTAACATCGGTAATGAATAAAGTATAATCATCATGCCAAACAGGATTTCGCGAAATAGTTTTTACAGAATATCCTAACAGTATTATGCCGAGAACAATAATTACAGCCTTTTTTGAATTATTTTCCCCAAACCATTTACTGAATTTTTCAGCAAAAACAAATGCAAGCGCTATGCAGAATCCCAGCAACGGAATGAACATGAAACGATCGTTCATAAATGTACCTATAGGAAATATAAGATTTGATGAAATTGAAAATGAAAGTCCGAAGAAGAGTATGCAATAAGCTACTATATCTTTTTTTGCCAGTCGCATGAAAGCATATACTATCATTATAATATATATCAGCATAGGCAGAATAGCGCGGATATCACTCAAGCCGATTATCGGGATCTGCTTTGGATAATAATCGTGTGTAAGCGGGTGAGGGAAAAGAAGCAGCAATAAGTATTTTCCCCAGGTAAACAGAATTGTGGCAAATTTATGTGCCTGGTCAGCTCCAAGAAAGGGATTATTTAATAATTCCGTATCAATAACCGTAGTCATTAAATACCCAAGAACAATCGTTCTTATAAATATAAAAACCGCTCCGATAACAAGCAGAAATGAAGTAGAAATAAATATCTTTTTTGTATCAGTTTTTGTGAAAAAATAAAGCGTAAGTGGAATAATCGCAATAAAAGTAATTGCATTTTCCTTTGACAAAAGCCCGAGAAAGAAGACAAGTGATGCCCACAAAAGATAAAGAGGTTTGGAATTTTGAGTGTATCTTAAAATAAAATACAGTGCGCCGAAAGAGCCAAGCAAACTAAGTATCTCATCCCTTCCTTTGATGTTGGCGACAACTTCGGTATGCAACGGGTGCGCTATAAACAGCGCTGTTGCTATAAAAGATATGGTAAGATAAAACGGTTTTTTACCGGGCGGAAAAAGCATTTTCAGCACTTTGTAAATTAGCAGACATGCAAAAGCATAAAGCAAAATATTGATCAAATGCCCTATAAACGGGCTAAAGCCAACAAGTCCGTATTCAATTGCAAATGTAATATGCGACAAAGGTCTGTATCTTCCTCCCGCTACTAAATTTTTTTGTTTACCAAAAAATCCAACAAAAGAATCATTGGTTAATATGTTTCCAAAACCGCTAAAACCCTGTTTGGTAAATGAGTTCTCAGTAATCATCATGCGATCATCGAGGGCATACTGATTGAAAAGGGAATTGGCATATAAAAGAAAAGCAAAACCAAAAAGTATATATATCGGTGTTCTGCCTGTACTTCCTAAAATCTTTGCAACAGGCACAACAGGAGCTTGCTGCTCTTTTCTTTTATCGTAAACCTTTACAGGTTTTTTGTATTTCTTTTTATTGACCATGCTTCTGATTGTTGGAATAATGCCTGGTTTTTATTCAAAATCAGGGTACAGCAAATATTTTTTCCTGATCTTTTTAAATTTTGCTATATCGCCTTGCCATGATTTATGAATATCTTCTTCATTGATTCCTGCTATGATCTGCTTACGAAGTTTATCAGTGCCTGCAAGCTGATCAAAATAAGAATTAAAAAAAATGGTTTTATCTGGCAGGATCTTGTATGTGGCGATAAGCCAGTACAAATATATTTCATGAAGACTTTTAATATATATGTCAGCAAAATCATATAATTTATAACCATTGCATTTTATTCCGAGGAAAGGCGGGTTAATTGCACCGGGTTTGCTTTCGGGTGTAAAACTATAATTACCGTTTTTCAGATCAGGATGTCCTATTACCTGAAATGGCAAATCTGTCCCCCTGCCAACTGAAACAACCGTCCCTTCAAACAATCCGAGTGAAGGATACAAATAAACTGCATTCATGTTTGGCAAATTCGGAGAAGGAGGAACAGGTAAAATATAATAATAAGTGTGATTGTAATTATTTACAGTTATATATTTTAGTTTACATTTAACCCCGTTTTTCAACCATCCTTCATCATTTACCATTGAAGCATATTCAGCAGCTGTCATACCATAAACGACAGGCACCGTGTGCAGCCCGACAAAGGAAGAATATTCTTTTTCAAGAACAGGCCCGTCAACATAATATCCATTAGGATTGGGGCGGTCGAGGACAAGAAACTCTATATTGTTTTCCGCGCAGGCTTCCATAACATTTGTCATTGTAGAAATAAAAGTGTAGAACCTAACGCCAACGTCCTGTATATCGTAAACAACAATATCAATTCCTTTCAGGTCTGATGCTTTTGGTTTGAGATTTTTTCCATATAAGGAAATAACAGGCAGACCTGTTTTAGCATCGACTGAATTTATAATTGTTTCTCCGGCATCAGCAGTACCGCGAAAACCATGTTCAGGGCAAAATATTTTTTTTACAGGAATGCCTGCGTTAATAAGGCTGTCAACAAGATGTACTTTGCCTATTAATGCAGTATGATTCGCTACAACTGCAACATTTTTACCTTTTAGCAAAGGAAAATAAAGTTCAGTACGTTGGGCACCTACTTTTATGCTATCGGAAGTAATTATTTTCGGTTTTATATAGGTAGATTTTTCCTGAGCGATTGAAAAAAAAGGCAAGAAAATTAATAATAGTAAGCGTAACGGAAAACGTGAGGATAATTTTATTTTTAATATACACATAATATTTTTTTTGATTTGAAGTAATGCAAATATAAAAAATAAAACAATTTTCGTTACAGGCATTTCTAAAAAATAACTAAATTATTTTATGTTTTACCACTAACCTGCCTGCCGGCAAGGCAGGGGCACTTAGATCACTTAGAAGCACTGAGAAATTTCTTAGTGGAGCTTATTGTCCTTAGTGTCTATATGGTATCTTTTGAGTTTTGAGAATTTTTTAAATTTATAATATTATCTTGTAATTCCATTTAAAAATTATTCTTACAAATAAATTAGTGTTTTCTTTTTTAGGTGCAAAAAAAATCAAAATAATATTTACCTTTAATAATAATGAATTATTGATATTTTTGTATAAAATTTATTTATTGAATATTGAACTTTTCATAGCAAAACGTATCTTTTCCGTTAAAGAATTAGGCAGCCTTTCCAAGCCAGCGGTTCGTGTTGCTATTGCCAGCATTGTGCTTAGTATTGCTGTAATGATCGTTTCGGTCGCTATTGTTACCGGTTTTCAAAAAGAGATAAGGGATAAGGTGATAGGCTTTGGTTCGCATATCCAGATAAGCAAGTACGATTCAAATGAATCGCTGGAAGCTCAACCTATAGATAAAAGACAAAGTTTCTATCCTTCTTTTGATACAGTTCCCGGCATCCGCCATATCCAGGTTTTTGCAAATAAAGCAGGAATTATAAAAACTGAAGATCAGATGGAAGGGGTTGTGCTGAAAGGCATAGGCAGCGATTATGACTGGTCGTTTTTCAAAAACAGGATCATTGACGGCAAAGTATTTTCAATAAATGATTCCATAAAATCAAAAGATGTTATTATTTCCAAACTGATAGCCAACAGGCTTAAGCTGAAGACAGGCGATTCGTTGCGTATGTATTTTATTATGAAAGACCAGGCACAACCGAAAGGAAGAAAATTTCATATTTCGGGAATTTATGAAACAGGTCTTGAAGAATTCGATAAAGTTTATGTTATAGGAGATATCGCGCAAATACAATCGCTGAACAAATGGAATAAAAATCAGGTGGCGGGATTTGAAGTGATTTTGAACGATTTTAATGACCTGGATAAAATGAGCGCGTTCGTTTATAATAACATCGGTTATGATCTTAATTCAAAAAATATTGAACAGATGAACCCGCAAATATTCGACTGGCTTGGATTACAGGATATGAATGTGATAATTATTTTAACACTTATGATATTAGTTGCCGCTATAAACATGATTTCTACTTTACTTATTCTTATTCTTGAACGCACTAACATGATAGGGATATTGAAATCTATCGGCGCAAGAAATGTGAGTATAAGAAAAATATTTCTTTACACCTCAGCTAACCTTATCGGTAAAGGATTGATATTGGGAAATGTAATAGCAATAACGCTTTGTCTTTTGCAGAAGCAGTTCGGCATTATCACATTACCACAGGAATCGTATTATGTTTCTACCGTCCCGATCAATTTAAACATATTGCATCTTGTTTTATTAAATGCCGGAACACTTTTAGTATGTATGCTTATGCTGATCATTCCTTCTTATATCATAACTAAGATCAGCCCTGTAAAAGCCATACGGTTCAGTTAAATATTATTATGCCGGAAAACAGACATAAATATTTAGCGATAACCTATTACACCTGCCTTTTATTATCATTATCGTTAATCGCAATTATATTCGTACAACTTCTCTTCCCTGGACAAATCATATCATTTGTAAAATCAAGATGCAGTATTAATTCAATAACCTTCTATACCAAACTCATTCTGAAAAATCTTTCCTGTTATCAACTTATCACAGCTTGCCTGTTTCTTTTGAACATTTCAGGATTTATTTTTAAAAAATTTTACGTCAGAATTATCTCAGAACTTATTGATGGGTTCATTTTATTTAATAAAGAGATCTGTCATAAGTTAAAATCAGGAATAATAAATGAAGAAAAGTTTCATATTATATGCATTAGTTTAATTTTTTTATCAGGTGTTGCAATAAGGTTGGCATTTCTGAATCGCCCGATAATGTATGATGAATCTTTTACTTTCCTTGAATACGCGAAGAACTCATTTGTTAATACAATTTCAAATTACTCTTATCCAAATAACCATATATTCCATACAATTTTAGTAAAGATCTGTTATTCGCTTTTTGGAGGATCATTATTCGCAATCCGTTTACCGGCGTTTATTTCCGGAATTTTATTGATTCCATTTTCTTACCTGTTTTGCAGAAAATTTTATTGTAAAGAAACAGCGCTTATTGCTATATTATTTATCGCTTCATCCGGTCTGCTTATCAACTATTCTACTAATGCACGGGGATATATGATAATTTGTGTATTTTTTATCTTCATCCTTTTGTTGTTGGATAATTTAAAAAACGCTCCATCTCTTTTCAAATGGTGGCTTTACGTTCTATGCTCTTCACTTGGATTTTACACTATCCCTACATTTTTGTACAGCCATATAATTATTATTTTTATTGCTTTTATACCTTTCCGGAAATCCAATTATTATAAATTCCAATTTTTTAAAAAAATATTTTATGCACAAATAGCAATAGCAGTAACTGTGTTTATAATGTACCTGCCTGTTTTGATGTTTTCAGGAGCGGAATCAATAATTGCAAATGATGCAGTAAGCCCGATCAATTATAATGATTGGTCATCAAACATTGCAGAAAGTATTTTTTCGACTTTTAACGGATGGTTTTTTAACTTTCCTGTTCCGGTAATTATTCTTTTGTTAGCAGGTTTTTTGATTTTCTTTTTTCTTTCAGGCGCGGTTAAAAAACTAAAATGGTTTCTGCTTGGGTTTTTAATTATATTGTTAATATTATTTTTACAAAAAGTAATACCTCCACAACGTATATGGGTTTTTTTATGCGCGCCTTTTCTTTCCATTTGCGCATCCGGTTTGTTTATACTTATTAACAAGATCAACCTGAAAATATTTTTTTGGAAAAAATATTTTTTCAATATAACAGCAGTGTTAATAGCTTTTGCGCTGAGTATAAATATTTATTTTTTTGGTAATGATGAAGAGCCGGGCTTTACAGATAATGAAGCCATAGCTGCCTGGCTTAGTAATAACCTGCATAATAACGACCGATTAATTGCAGGTATTCCCATTGATTACCCGCTGGAGTTCTATCTTGAGAAACACAATATAAATTATTTTCAGCTAAGAGATAAAAATAAATATTCAAGATTACTTGTTGTCGTGAATTCTTATTTTAACCAAAATGTAAATGAGATTTTGAAAAAAGAAGTAAAAGATTCTCAATTATTCTCCGAGCCTGAAATTATTAAGAAGTTCAAGTTTTCGACGATATATAGTATTCCTGTAAAAACTATACTGATTAGATAGAATTAATTATTTCAAGCAAAGACGCAGAGCCTTGATGTTGTAAAATATTTTTATCCGTTTTATTCCGGCTATTTCCAATTTTACTCCTCTAAAAAACCAACTTGTCGGAAAAACATTTACTTTGCATTTGTGCTGTTGTTTCTTTGCTGTGTAATAATTTTAAAACCGCAAACTTATGAAAACAAAAATTTTAATTTTTCTCTTGCTTTTCATTGCAGCAAGTACAGTAAAAACTAATGCTTCAAGAAGTGATACCGTTTGGACAGTATATCAGTGGAGTGGTTATAAAGTAAGTGTTCTGGGAGGCGATCTTCATTACTTTATTAAATCGAAAGTTAAAATTGAAGCAGAGAAACTCCCATATGATATTGTTTTTAAATTTGATTTTGGTACTGTTGAGAAAGGTGAAAACAATTGGTTTTATTTTACACCAAACGAAATAGGCAAAGGCACTTTAATCGTTAATGATGTAAGTTTTCCTTTAGAAGTATATTCGTTACCCGATCCTGTTGCATATTTAGATGGTGATAAATATAAATGGAAAGACGTAATAACAAAAGATGATTTATTGAATTCAAAAAAAATAATAGCAAAAAACAAATATGCAAACTTTAAAGTTCTATCATTTACAATACTCTTTAATGAAAATAATATTTTATGGGTTGGAAAATCAAAAGATTCCATATTCACAAATGATATTTTAAAACATATACAAAAAGCTGAGGTCGGAGAAAAATTCTATATTGAAGATATAAAAGTTAAAGGTCCTGATGGAGCTATTCGCTGGTTAAGTTCGTTACAATATAAAGTAATTGATAACTATAATGATGAATTTATCAGGAAAACAGTTTCATTTAAGCCTTATACGTACGATCTGAATTTAATGAAAACGGATTTGAGAATAAAAATAACAGGGCATCCCACAAAGGAAGACATTAAAACTGTTAGCGATTTAGCAAACGAACTAAATGATATTCTGGAAACTATAAAAGTTAAAATTGTTGACCGTCAGCCATCACTTACCATAATATTTGATTCATTAAAAAATGATTCCCTTTTAATTAACAATGGATATGAAAGGATTGATGAAGGTTATAAACTTGTACGAAAAAAACTATTCTTCCCTTTTCATACAAGTTGCGTAATGTATATTAACTCAAGTAAGGATTTTGAATATCGTGCTAAAGGTATAAAAAAAGATATTGTGGAATTACTTGGTGAATTTAAAAATAATAATGTTGATGGTTCTATTTTTAATTATAGTGATAGTTTATCTTTTTTTGATAAATACATGCTAAAAACCCTTTATTCTTATGGGGGAGAATATAAAGTACAAACGATAATTGATAATAAATTTGACCCGCCTGATAGAAATGATGTGTTTTTAATAATGTTAATTTTTTCAGTTTGCTTATTATTTATTTTTTCGGAAATATATAATTATTACGGGTTAAATTTTCTAATTGGGAAAATAAAATTTAAAATAATAAGAAGGATCATTGAATCAGTATTAATTGCTCAAATTCCTGCAATTGCTTTTTTAATTTTGCTTATTGAAAAATTCATGATTGGCGATTTTCACGAGTTAAATACTTGCTTTTATATTGATATGTTCTTTGTTCCTTTTTCAATCTTGGTAGGTGTTTTATTTTTAGGACTTGATTATCTGCTTGGCAAAATTAAACATAACTGGATTGTAACAATTTTAAATTTATTCCTGTCGTTCTTTTGTATATGGCTTGCTTACCAGATAATTTATTTATTTATTACACCCGAAATTGTTAATCTTTCCGATGTAGGTTGGAAAATAATGCTGATTCCATTTATAGTTACACTTTACCGTCTCTATGCGCGTTTTCAGACAAATAAAATTTCCGATTTATTACAGGAAAAAGAATTAGAGCTTTCAAAACAAAAAGAATTAAAATTCAAATCCGACCTTAATGCTTTGCAAGCCCGCATCAATCCGCACTTTTTGTATAATGCCCTGAATTCATTGGCATCATTGGCTTATATAGATGCAGGTAGAACCGAAAAAATGGCATTGTCATTGTCGAAATTATTCAGATATAACATTAACAAAGAAGATGAACACTTTTCTTCTATTAAAGATGAAATTGAAATGACCGAGATTTATCTTGAAATTGAAAAAAACAGGTTTGAAGATAAATTGGAATACAACATAGAAATACAAAATTCATTATACGAATTTCAAATACCTAAATTTATTTTGCAGCCACTTGCCGAAAATGCCGTTAAACATGGTGTTTCAAAAATTACAGCAAAAGGAATTATCAAAATAAAAATTTTCGAACAAGGTCAAAAAGTTTTTATTGAAATTTATGACAATGGTCCGGAATTTCCCGGCGGTCTTATTTCAGGCTATGGATTGCAAAATACTTACGAAAAATTGAAATTGCTTTATAAAAAGTCATTTGAGATCGAGTTTATCAATAAACCTGAAAAAAAATTAGTAATTATGTTATCTAAATAACTTCAATCAACATGCTATTTTTACCGCAAAGAGCGCAAAGAAAAAAACGCAAAGTACGCAATGATTTACAGTCTCGGCTTTGTGAACTTGGCGATAACTTTGCATCCTTTGCGGTTTATAATTTTTTAACTTATTTACAGACTAAAATAATTTTTAATAAGCTATGAAAAAGCCCTGGAGTACTTTAGTAATTGACGATGAAAAATTAGCCTGTCAACGCCTGAAACGTTTGCTCGACGATTACAAAAACCATTTTAACATAATAGGAGAGGCTGGTAATGGCGATGAAGCTTTTGAAATGATAGAAGAATCAAAGCCAGATATTATTTTCCTAGACATTCAAATGCCCGGAAAAAATGTTTTCTCTATGCTTAACGAGCTTCATCACAAACCTTTTGTTATTTTTTGTACAGCATACGACCGTTATGCTCTTGAAGCGTTTAACACATATTCCGTTGATTATTTACTTAAACCTGTTGAAAGCGACAGGTTGCAGCTTACCATACAAAAAATTGAGAAGATAAGTAATGGCAACAACGATGAACTTTATAATAATATCAAACAAATAAATTTTCATACGCCTGTAATAACAACTATTGCACATAAATTGGGAAATAAAATCATCCCTGTTAAATTAGAAGAAATAGTATATTTTATCGCTAACGAAAAATATGTGAATTTTTATAATCAGAATGGCGAAACCTTTATTACAGATCAAACACTGGTGCTGCTTTCACAAAAACTACATTCAGATTTTCTAAGGATTTCTAAATCATTGCTGATAAACCGCAGTTATGTAAAGGAAATTCACAAATACTTTAAAGGCAAATTTGTATTTACTATGAACGATAAAGCGCAAACCAAATTAGTAAGCGGAGGAATGTACTATTCGGTAATTAAAGGTTTTTTTGATTTATAGAAAACCTGAATTTATTTTCCGAAGGTATGACACACACTAACTTTTGTGTTAGAACTGCACTTTATTAGTTAGTTTTATCCTTTTTCTTTTTTGTTAATATATAAATAATAGTTTATTATCAAGATTATAAAAAAATAAATCAACGCCAATAAGTGAATATTTATTGGGATTTTTCTACCTAAATTTATATTTAAAATCCCATAACTAAAAGGACTTAAGTAAATATATTTCCATTTCAACGCTATTAATGTACCAATTAATGCCAAAAGTCCAACACCTATAGGTATAAGAAAGTTTTTAAATTTCAAACTAATTAAGTATTGTAATGCAATTATAGGTAAGCATGCAATGAAAAATTTCATGTTTCCTTTAATAAAAAACATAATAGGAATTTGTTGTATTGAAAAATTGCCATCAAAAATCAGACAAGGTAAAATACCAGAAAGTAGAATGCCAATATTAAAGAAAATGAAAAATTGAATTGTCAATAAAATGATCACTAATAGTTTTGCAAAATAAATTGTTGTATAGCTTTGTGGAGTTGTGTGCAATTGTTTCCATGTGTTGTTTTTATACTCCATTTGAGTAATTAAACTACTAGCAAGTATAACACCCATTGGCAATAAAAAAACAGCCATATATTGCCAACAATTATTAAACCGTAACTCCGCCTAAATTTTACGTAACATGTTAATAAAATGTTGATAAAAATCAACAGCCACCTTGCAATGCTGTTTTTTTTTATTGTTTTTTTGTATTACGTAAATACGTAATAATATGAAAAAACAAAAATCAAAAAG
>CAINEZ010000608.1 GCA_903847905.1 uncultured Bacteroidota bacterium | reverse complement strand
CTTTTCCGGTCAGATTCAAAATTTCATAGTTTGATTTTACCTGTAATAATTTATCGGTTCTTATCAAAAGTCGGTTTGATGCGGGATTTGGGAATATTAATATATCATCATCAGAAATATTTTCCTGAATGCCGGCTCCTGTAGATTCGGCGTGATAAGAATATCCTGCCGTTTCCGTTTCTCCCAATAAAGTATCTACAGACATTACAGACATAACAATTTTGTTATATGCTATACCAAAACTATCAGCATTAAATATAACGGTATTTTGATGATCCGGCTGCATTTTGATTACATCAACCACTGAAGCTGTAGCTGAATTTATCAGGATGAAAGCAAGCCTGAATTTGAATGTGCTGTCGCCATTGAATGTTATTGTTAGCGGGTTAGCGGAAGTTGTATTGAAAACATTATAATCTGCCCCGAAAGGAGTAACAGACTGCGTTTTAATTCCGGTGGGGAAATTATAATGAGTATATGTTACATGGGCAGTAGGGAAATCAAAATGATGGTAATAATATTTCCCGCCGTCAAAATCAGGGTTGTCGATATAATTAGCTATTATCCACTGTTCAAAGGCATCTTCAAATGTTTCACTGTATCCAAGGTTAATCAGGGTTTTCCTGACTCCTAAAATTCCATTGGCTTGTTCGCTTATCAATGTTTTTATGTATAGATCTCCTCCGAAATGTTCGTACATGAACATCGTCCATAACAATACCTGATCATAATCCTGAAAATAAATAAGCGGAACATCCGGATTTACATTAAAAAATGCGTTGCCGTCCACTACTCCTTCCTGTGTAATATCATTAGTGAGGTATTCGGCGGCAAATGTAGAAAAGCCTTCGTCAATCCATGCGTCTTCCCAGTATTTTACAGGATTAATTATTGGTTCCGGCGAATGGTCTTGTTGCCAATGGAGCAAATGCCCGAATTCATGAGTTACCACTTCCGATGCGTAATTAAAATAATCGGCTGCTATATAAATAATTTCACGTTCAGAACTATGTCTGCCCCAGTGGGAATAAACAAATGTGTCGGCCATCTGCTGTCCGGGATCAAAATAACCTCCCCAATTCGATTCATTCAATACCAGAATAAAAACACTTGAGTCATTATCGAATTCGTCAGGGACATGTCCGTATAAAGTAGTTAACAAAGGAAAATATTTACTATCGAACCTGTGTACAAGTGTATCAATTTTCGCCTGCGAAGGTTGTGGTGCGGAATCTTCAACAAAAACATAGCAATGGCTTCCTGCTTTTTTGCAAATGGCATTAACTACTCTCTGCGGTGTTCCCCATAAAGGAGGCCAGTCTATATACGATACCGACAAGAATTGTAAAGTGTCGCCTTCTTGAATCTGAGCATATATGCGTTCTGTAATTCCTATGCCAGATAACAGCAGTAAATAAATAAGAAATTTTTTCATAAAATTTTTTTTATAATTCTTTTGAAGTTACCATTCTGAACTGTAGTTCATCCCTGAATTTCCTGGCAAGTGAATTTACTTTATTTTCAATAGAGCTGATACCGCGTTTCGAAAATTCATTTTCCTGCATCTGTGATAATATCAGCATTTCGAAAGCTGTTGAGTGAAGCCAATCCACATCTTTCTGATAACCGCAAATAGCAAGAGCGCCGGTCTTATTCAAAAATTTTATAAGAAAATTTTTTCTGATTGCGAGGGTGCTGCAAGAGCCGAAAATTATAATCGAATTACTGCATTTTCCCGAAAGTAACTCTGCCAGATTATCAAGAGAATACGTTTTTTTATTCCCAAGCAATATCTTATTTTTCTCTCCGTGAAAAGCAAAATATAATATCGGATACTTGGAATATTTCCTTTGTGTCCATTTGCTTACAAAGTATTCTATTTCATCTTCGGTAGCGCAATCATGATAAATATAATCTATATCCCTATTGCTATGTAACAGTTCAAGAATAGGACTTACCGATGATTTTTCTCTAAGGTCTTCATCCCATATTCCTTCAAGGCAATAAATTCCTTTCATAATAATTAATCTCCTGTTATACGATATTTTGAACGACTAAATTTATACATTATTATTTAAGGTATATGGATATAAGGGATAAGGGATAAGGGATAAGGATTTCCTTTATAATATATCCATATACCCCTTTTGCCTTTTGCCTTATCCTTTAAAGCTTAATTATCTTTAAAAAGGGAGATCGTCTAATTCTTCTTTTTCTGCTTTAAACGAAGATGGAATGTCTTCATTTACCCGGGAAGATGCAGTATTAAAATCATCCGCTGAAGATGCAACAAGATTCTCAACTTTCCATGCTTTAGCTTCTGTGTACCAGCGTCCGTTGTATTCACGACTTTCCAGGTCAAAAGAAACTTTAACATTATCGCCGGCTTTTGCATTTAGTAAATCTATTTTATCGTTCCAGAGAGAGAAACAAATCTTTTTGGGAAATTTTGATTCCGTTTCAATGACAAATTCCAATTTTTTCATTGGACCTTTCTGGCTAGTGATACTTTGAACAGGTTGTAACTGTACTACTTTTCCTTCTATTTCCATAATATATTTTTTTAGTAATTTACAAAATTATTATTTGCAGCATTTAAAATTAATTTTCTTTTCAAAGCTAACTATTTTATTAATTTGAATCCTGTAATTTTTTTATTTTTTCTAATTAATAAATACTTGTAGAGTCCCTAAAGTTTTTTAATAGAACTTGATTGACCTCATTGTTTTTTTTAGTTATTTTTGTAAAAAATTGATTCACTTTTTCTGGAAATAAACCATGCAGGAACTCAAAGCCGAAAAAGAACGGCTGGAAATAATTAAAAGATACAGGAATCTTCTTAAGGTATGCAAGCCCAATACTAATGCTGAAGATAAAAAAATTATCAGGAAAGCATTTAATATGGCTGTTGAAGCGCACAAGGATATGCGACGCAAAACAGGCGAGCCTTATATTTATCATCCTATTGCCGTAGCTCATATTTCTGCTGCGGAAATTGGTTTGGGAACCACTTCAGTAATCTGTGCATTATTGCATGATGTGGTAGAAGACACTGATTATACATTATCGGATATTCGGGGACTGTTCGGAGAAAAGGTATCTCGTATCATTGACGGTCTTACAAAAATATCAAAAATATTTGATCAAAATTCACCCTCAATTCAGGCAGAGAATTTCAGAAAAATGCTTCTGACGCTTTCCGATGATGTTAGAGTTATACTTATAAAACTGGCTGACCGCCTGCACAACATGCGCACATTGGATGCAATGCCTCCCCAAAAACAACTTAAAATTTCTTATGAAACTTTATTTCTTTTTGCACCTCTCGCGCACAGACTTGGACTTTATGCCATTAAAAGCGAACTCGAAGATCTGGCATTAAAATTTACAGAACCTGAAATATATGAAAATGTTCATCAAAAAATAGAAGAATCGGAAAAAGAAAGAATAAGATTTATAAACCGTTTTATCAACCCGATTAAAAAGGAGATGACAAAACAAAATATCGATTATTCTATTTCTTACCGCACCAAATCAGTAAATTCGATATGGGAAAAAATGAAAAAGAAAGAAATCCCTTTCGAAGAAGTTTTCGATCTTTTTGCTATACGCATTGTTGTTGATCCTCCCAGTGAACAGGAAAAAGCCGAATGCTGGAAAGTATATTCTATCGTAACGGATTTTTATCGCCCCAATCCCGACAGGCTTCGCGACTGGATATCCAATCCCAAAGCCAACGGTTATGAATCGCTGCATACAACTGTTATGGGTATTTCGGGCCGCTGGGTGGAAGTTCAGATACGCAGTAAAAGAATGGATGAAATTGCAGAAAAAGGCTATGCTGCGCATTGGAAATATAAAGAAACGGGCAATGCTGAAAGCGGACTTGATGAATGGCTGAAAAAGATTCGCGAACTTCTGAAAAGCCCTGAAGCCAATGCGCTGGATTTCCTTGATGATTTTAAGCTCAATTTATTTTCAGATGAGATATTTATTTTTACTCCCAAAGGAGAATTAAAAACGCTTCCTGTTGGTTCAACGGCTCTTGATTTTGCATATAACATACACTCTCAAATAGGCGACAACTGTATAGGCGCTAAAGTAAATCACAGGCTTGTCCCATTGAATTACAAACTTAAAAGCGGCGACCAGGTTGAGGTAATAACTTCCAGCAAACAAAAGCCAAAAGAAGATTGGTTGGGGTATATTATTACTGCAAAGGCAAAATCACGCGTTAAATCTGCACTGAAAGAAGACAGAAGAAAAGTTGCTGAAGAAGGGAAAGAAATTCTAATGCGAAAATTTAAACAGCTAAAGCTTGAATTCAACAATGTGAATGTTTCGAAACTGCTTAACTTTTATAAAATACCGAACTCTCAAGAATTATACTGTCGGGTAGCAGAAAGTAAAATCGGGCTGCGCGAAATAAAAACATTTATTCAGGAAAAAGATCGTTCTAAATGGCTTAAGTACCTCACATCTCCTTTTACACGCATTTCGGGCAAAGAAAAAGAAAAACAAACTATAAATCCTTCACGGGATTTAGCTGCGCATCTTAAAAATAAACCCGAAACTTTACTGATTGGCGATAATATGGAAAAGCTTCAATACAGCCTGTCTCCATGTTGCAATCCTATTCCGGGAGATGATGTGTTTGGATTTGTAACTATTAACGAAGGAATTAAAATTCATCGCTCAAATTGTCCTAACGCTGTGAATATGCTTTCCAAATATGCTTACCGCACGGTTAAAGCAAAATGGACAAATAATGAATCCATTGCATTTTTGGCAGGTATAAAGATAATTGGTATTGATAAGGTCGGGATAGTTAATAATATTACCAAAGTAATTTCAAACGACCTTAACCTGAATATTCGATCCATCAGCGTGGATACCAATGCAGGAACGTTCGAAGGGATTGTAATGTTGTATGTGCATGATACCCGTCATCTTCGTGATCTTATCGTTAACCTTAAAAAGGTGGAAGGCGTTCAACAGGTTTTAAGAATTGACAAAACTTAAATAATTTTCATAGCGCAATTTGTATCGCCCTTAAGTAAATGAATGACCTCGCCGCAGAGCAGCGAGGTATCAAAAAAGCCAACGCACAAGGCTTGTTTGTGCGCCCCAAAGGGGCGGGGAATTTACCCTTAAAAAGATTAAAATAAAATTTACACACTTTTAACTCTCCGCAACAGGCATAGTTTATAAATATTATATTTGCAAATTACGAATCGGCAATAATGAAATTTTTTATCCTTAGTCTTTTTCTTTTTCCGTTGCTTATTATGGCTGACAATTATACCGACAGCCTGAATTATAAACTCTATAAAGCTTCCGATAAAGATAAAATAAGTATTTTAAATGAATTAAATATTCATTTCCGTACTTCCGATCCTGATAAAGCCTTATCCTATTCAAAATTCGCTTACAGCCTCGCTATAAAATTAAAAGATTCGTCGGGCATTGCTTTCTCATTAAAAAACTCAGGATTGGCATATTATTTCATGGGCGATTTTAAAAAGGCTTCTGTTTACACAATTCAATCACTAACATTTTATAATGCATTAGATGATGAAAAAGGCATTTCAGCCTGCAATAATAATTTAGGACTGTTTTATACGGATTTTGGACAATACGCTAAAGCTATTTCTTTTTTTCAGAAATCATTAAATATTGACATAAAAAAACAAGATACATCAGGGATAGCAGCAAGCCTTAACAATATTGGACAAGTTTATCAAATTCAAGGTAATTATACTAAGGCGCTTGATTATTACAAAAAATCTCTTGCATTATCTCAAATTGTTACTGATGATTACAATACAGGTCTCACATTAATCAATATCGGTGCGTTATATAATAAAAATAAACAATATAAAAAGTCTATAATCTATTACGAACGAGCGTTAGAAATTTTTACAAAATTGAACGATACCTATAATATTGCCCTGTGTTATAGCAATATTGGCGATTCTATGCTTGGTGATGGAGAAATTGAAAATGCAAAATCAATTCTTGATAAAGCTCTTTTCTTAAGAAAAAAAATAGATGATAAAAACGGGATTGCCATTACCCTCCGCAATATCGGCGATTATTTTGAAGCAAGAAATGAAGATGATAGCGCTTTGAATTATTTCTTTCAATCCATGATACTCGAATTAAAGCAAAACAATATTGCAGATGTCGCTACACTTCTGAATGATAGAGGTAATCACTATTTTAAAAAAGGAGAATATGAAACAGCTATCGGTTTTTTTCTGAATAGTTTTGAATTTGCAAGGGAAATCAATTCCCCACTTATTATTAGGGATGATTACTCTGGATTAGCAGAGGCTTATGCTAAATTGAAAGATTTTGAAAATGCATATAAATACAGCAAATTATTTTCGGAAATCAGCGACAGCCTGAATGCACTAAATAGCGGGCTTTTCAGCAACGACACAAATATTATTAAACCAAATAAAAATGCTACAACAAAAACTTCAACAGGCAAAAGTGCCGAAACACAAGGCATTCCGTACAACAGCATTTTAAAATGGACTTTCCTTATATTGTTTATTTCAACAGGGATACTTTATATTAGGGAAAGAAGACGAAATATTAATAGACAGAAATAAATTTTTAAATTAGCATCTGATAAATATTAATATGGTTTTAGGTTGGAACGAAATAAAAGACCGCGCTGTAAAATTTACTAAAGAATGGGCTGACACTGTTAATGAAGAAGCAGATGCAAAGCCTTTTCTTGAAGCCTTTTTTGATGTGTTTGGAATAACCAGAAAGCGAGTTGGAACTTTTGAACATAAAGTAAAAAAACTTGGCGAAACTGACGGATACATTGATTTGCTCTGGAAAGGCACTATTTTAATTGAGATGAAAAGTCGGGGTAAAAACCTCGATAAAGCATTTACACAGGCTAAAGAATATATTCACGGGCTAAAAGAATACGAATTACCAAAATATATTCTCGTTTCCGATTTTGAAATATTTCGTTTGTTCGATACCGAATCTGGCGAAACCGTTGAATTTAAATTAAGCGAACTTGTAAAAAATGTTAAGCATTTTGGTTTTATTGCCGGTTATCAGAAAAGAACATACAAAGAGCAAGACCCTGTAAACATTAAAGCTGCCGAATTGATGGGCAAGCTGCACGACAAATTAAAAGCAGTTGGATACGACGGACACCCCCTGGAAGTTTATCTGGTTCGCTTGATGTTTTGCTTATTTGCCGATGATACTACAATTTTTAATGCCGACACTTTTTTACTTTTTATTGAACAACGCACATCCATAGATGGCAGCGACCTTGCTGCAAGACTTAATGAATTGTTTTATGTTTTAAATACGCCAAAAGAAAAACGACTTACCAACCTTGATGAACAATTGAACGATTTTCCTTATGTAAACGGAAATTTGTTTGAAGAAACATTACCGCCTGCATCTTTCGACAGCGAAATGCGAAAAATATTATTAGAATGTTGCGCATTGGATTGGGGTAAAATTTCGCCCGCTATTTTTGGCTCTATGTTCCAAAGCGTAATGAGTGCAACGGAAAGGAGAAATCTTGGAGCGCATTATACCAGCGAAAAAAATATTTTAAAACTTATTAAACCTTTATTTCTTGACGACCTCTGGAAAGAATTTGAAACAATAAAAAGCAACAGAAACAAACTAAACGAATTTCATCATAAACTCAGCGCTTTAAAATTTCTTGACCCTGCCTGCGGCTGCGGAAATTTCCTTGTAATTACATATCGTGAATTGCGTGTATTGGAAAATGAAGTATTACTGGTATTACAAAAAGGGCAGCAGGTAACAGACATAGAGCATTTGGTTCTATTAAATGTTGACCAGTTCTATGGGATAGAATGTGAAGAATTTCCTGTTCGCATAGCCGAAGTAGCCATGTGGTTAATGGATCACCAGATGAATATGATTACAGGGAACGAATTAGGACAATATTTTTATCGTTTACCATTAAAAAAAGCAGCAAACATTGTTAATGGTAATGCTTTGCAAATGGACTGGAGAAAGTTAAACGCAGAAAATGAATTTGATATTAACGCAGATGTAACGAATATTATAAAAGTAGCAGAGCCGGCAACACATTACCAAACAGTAAATATTTTTACCAAGCAGGTAAATAGTCCGGCAGACGGAGAAATGCCAATTGCATTTTCGGGCAAAGCAAGTTTTGATTACATATTAGGCAACCCGCCATTTATAGGGAAACAGATGCAAAATGCCAAACAAAAAGCAGATATGGAAAAAGTATTTGCAGGTGTGAAAGGCGCAGGGGTTATGGATTATGTTACTGCCTGGTATATTAAGGCTGCGCAACTTATACAAAATACAAAAACAAAAGTTGCATTTGTTTCAACTAATTCCATTTCGCAGGGAGAACAGCCGGGAATATTATGGAATTTACTTTTTAACCAGTATAAAATAAAAATTCATTTTGCACATCGCACTTTTAAATGGGGCAACGAAGCAAAAGGAAACGCTGCCGTACATGTAGTAATTATTGGCTTTGCAAATATTAACACTAACGAAAAGCGTTTGTTTGAATATGAAGATATAAAAGGCGAAGCTCACGAAACAAAAGTGAAAAATATCAATCCTTATTTATTGGGGGGAAACGACACTGTTATAACAAAACGCAGAAAACCAATTTGTAATGTTCCTGAAATTTCTTTTGGTAACATGCCGAATGATGGAGGTAACTTCCTTCTATCTGATAATGAAAAAGAAGAATTAAAAATAAAATCACCAGAATTAATAAAATATATAAAACCATTTTTAGGTGCTCAGGAATTTTTAAATGGTGAAAAAAAATGGTGTTTATGGTTATTTAAAACAATTGAATCAAAAGATATCAGAAATTCATTTGAATTATACAGACGTGTTGAAAATGTTAGAATATTGCGAGAAAAAAGCACGAGAGAATCAACAAAAATTCTTGCGCTAGTGCCATCTTTATTTGGAGAAATAAGACAGCCTGAAACAAATTACATTTTAATACCACGAGTTTCTTCCGAAAACAGAAGAGTAATTCCAATGAGTATTTATACTCCAGATAATATTGTTGGTGATACTTGTTTGTCAATTTCAAATATTACAAATTATCATTTAGGAATTTTACAATCCGCTATGCACATGGCATGGGTAAAATATGTTTGCGGAAGATTAGAAAGCCGCTATCGTTACTCTAATGAAATTGTATATAATAATTATCCCTGGCCAGAAAACCCAAGTGAGAAACAAATAAAAGCCATAGAGACCGCAGCACAAAAAGTGTTGGATGCAAGAACAGAATTTCCTGATAACTCATTAGCTGATTTGTACGACCCTTTAGCAATGCCTCCAACATTGGTAAAAGCGCATCAGGAATTGGATAAAGCTGTTGATGTGGCTTACCGTTCACAAGCCTTTACAACAGAAGCTAAGCGAATGGAGTTTTTATTTGAACTTTACGAAAAATATACTGCGGATTTATTTGCAAAAGAGAAAGCAAAAAAAAATAAAAAAATAAAAATCCAATCTTAATAAAGTTTTTCTCTCTTCAATAAATACGGCAGCAGCACTTCGCGGAAACCTTCGTTTACATCTGCTTCAACAAAATCAACATGATATTGTCCGCATTTTAGCTTGATAAGGTTTTTATAATCATACATTGATTTGCGGTAATGATCTTTTATTTCGTTAGGATGTAATTTTAATTCTTCTCCTGTCTCAAGATCAATAAATTTATAAGGACGATTTTCAAATTCAAAATCCATCTCTTTGGGTTTGTTCACCACATGAAAAAGGATCACTTCATGCTTATTGTGCCTAAGGTGTTGCAAAGCAGACAAAAGTTCTTTTGAATTTTCGGAATTATCCATCATGTCGCTGAATATCACTACCAGAGAGCGTTTATGAATATTATCAGCCAGGTAATGCAAAGCTTCGGTTGCATGTGTCTGTTTTGGTTTTTCTGTTTTTATTCTGCCAAGAAGTTTATCCATTTCTGCGTAAAGCATTCTATGATGTACAGCGCTTGATTTTGAAGGAGTATGTAATTCTATGACATCTGAAAACAAGCTTAATCCAACGGCATCTCTTTGTCTTTTCAATAAATAAATCAAAGCAGCCGAGCAATATACTGAAAAAGAAATTTTATTAAATTTTCCCTTGCCGGGATTTATTTCTTCGGGGTAGTACATTGAAGAAGAATTGTCAATTATTATCTGGCAACGGAGATTAGTTTCCTCTTCAAAGCGTTTTACGAAAAGTTTTTCAGTGCGCCCGAAAAGCTTCCAATCTATATAACGTGTTGACTCTCCTTTGTTGTAAAGCCTGTGTTCTGCAAACTCTACTGAAAATCCATGGAACGGACTTTTATGAAGACCTGTAATAAAGCCTTCCACTACCTGCCGGGCAATCAATTCAAGGTTGCCGAACTGCTGAATTTCCTTATTATTTAAAGTCTGTTCCAAAAAATAAAAATTAACTAGTGTACACCCATAAAGTCAACGATTTTTGAAATAATTGATTAACGAACAAGGATTAACGATTTTTTCTGATTTATATATATTTCTATAACCATTTGTGCTATTAACATATAAAAGATTGATTGTCAGACTGAGTTTATCGAAGTCATATTTCGATAAACTCAATATGACACTTGATTATTAATCAGTTACTTTTTCAATGGCACAAGGCGTTACTTCTAAAATCATAAATCCGTGTTCCTTGTTCTTAAATCAAAAAGAATACACATTTCAGACAAACATTATTTCATCAAAGCATCCAGTTTTTCCATGAGTTTTGACTTTGGAACAGCGCCTACTTGCTTGTCCACAACCACACCGTTCTTAAAGAACAATATTGTCGGAATGTTGCGTACACCATATTTTACAGTAATGCCGGGGTTATTGTCAACATCAACTTTGCCAATCAATGCCTTGCCTTCGTAGTCTTTTGATAGTTCAGCTACGAATGGCGCGATCATTCTGCATGGACCACACCATTCAGCCCAGAAATCAACGAGTACAGGTTTATCCGATTTGATGACCAATTCATCAAAGTTTGTGTCAGTAAATTCTAATGCCATAATTTTAAATTTTATAGTACAAATTTAAACTTTTTTTAATATCTAATTTTATATGTAAGTATCAATGGGGTTGAATATATTAGTAACCTCATTGGTTTAACTACACCATTATATCTGGGCTTTAAAGCGCTAATTGATAATTGTGTTCCGATTTTAAAATGTTTCCATCCATATAATGCAGTTATAAACCCACCAATAAGTCCCTGAATGCTTCCTTCATCATCTCTGGGCACTTCTCCATACCATGAAAATGAAGCATCTATACCAATGTCAATATTAAAATTTTTGTTTGCCTCATAATTTGTTATAACATCAGCGTGTATTATTTTTTGAAGCGACTTTGTATTCATATTTGGTCCTGTATAATTATCTGGTCCGATTAATACATAACTACAACTTCCACCTAATCCAGCACCTCCTCCTAAAAACCATTTTTTTGATATTAAAGTTGTAAAAAAGGCTGAACCCGAAACAGCATCCACGTATACAAAAACTCTGTTGGAATAATTTATAGTATCAGCCTTTTGAGAAAAAGTTAATAGCGGTAATGTAAATGCTATAAATATTAGTAAACTATTTTTTATTATAATGTTAAGCATAACTCATAATAAAAAGTTTCAGAATAGTAAAATAAATTTAATTCTAATCTGTGTAATCTGTGGCGTTTTATTTTGCTGATAACAAATTGGTTTTAAAATTTCTTATTAATTCAATTTGAATTTTATTTCGGGAATGCCGGCGATCACTTTCAGAAAATCAGCAGAATCAACTTTGAACTTACGGGCAGGAAGTTCTATGGAAATGTTTTCAAGCGTGTCGAATACAGCGAATCGTAAATTACAATTTCCTGATTTTTTCTTCATTGATTTTGAGATCTTATCAATCAGTTCGTCAGATATATCAGCCAGCGACATTTTTAAAGTTATGTCGGTTACGCATTTTTTCAACACTTCCGACAATAATCCGATAGCATGAATTTTTAATTCAAACAAATTGCTTTGACCATATTTTGGCTGAACTCTTGCTTTAATGAAAAGCAGAGAATCTTTATTGAGAAAATGTTTATACTTTAAGTAATCTTCCGAAAACAAAGCCATTTGAATTGTTCCGTCGTAATCTTCCAAAACAAAATTCCCGAAAGGTTTTCCCGTTTTGGTTGTTTTATGTCCAACCGAAGTTACAATACCTGCAAAAAGCAGTTCTTTTCTCTGCAATCTTTTCAGATCATCAAGGTCATTTATTGTAACATTGCAGAAGTTATTCATTTCAATTTTATAATCTTCAAGAGGATGTCCTGAAATATAAATTCCTGTTATTTCCCTTTCTTTGTTTAGCATTTCCATCTTTGACCATTCTTCGCATTCAGGAAGTTTAGGATCGGGAATAGTTATATCGTCGGTATCGCCAAAAAGCGAATGTTGTGATTGTGATTTTTTACCCTGCAGATTATTAGCATGTTTTATAATCTTATCAATAAATGTTGTTTCTTCGTTGTTTTCCTTGAATAAGTATTGCGCTCTGTGCGATCCTTTAAAACCGTCAAAAGCTCCTGCTGTTGCCATTGCTTCAAGACATCGTTTGTTACAGGCGCGCAGATTTACACGTTTTGCAATATCGAAAATACTTTTATAATGCCCGTTTTCTCTGCGTTCGGAGGTAATTGCCTCAACTGCCGCTTCACCGACTCCTTTGATTGCTCCTAACCCGAAACGTATTTTACCTTTTGCATTTACAACAAATTTCATTTCACTTTCGTTAACATCAGGACCAAGCACGGGAATTCCGGCTCTTTTACATTCATCCATGTAAAAGGTAACCTTTTTGATATCGCTAAGGTTGCGTGTAAGAACAGCCGCCATGTATTCGGCGGGATAATGAGCCTTAAGGTATGCTGTCTGGTATGCTACAACTGAATAAGCAGCGGAATGAGAACGATTAAATCCGTAAGAAGCGAATTTTTCCATTACACTAAAAACAGCTTCAGCGTTTTCTTTATCCACTCCTTTTTCTAATGCGCCTTTAAGAAATTTAACCTTTTCCTTTTCCATTACATCAAGCAATTTCTTTCCCATTGCCTTTCTCAAAACATCAGCAGATCCTAACGAATATCCTGCCATGATCTGCGCTGTCTGCATAATTTGTTCCTGGTATACCATAATACCATAGGTAGGTTTCAGTAATTCTTCGAGCCATGGATGAGGATATTCAATTTTTTCTTTTCCCAGCTTACGATTGATGAACAATGGAATATAATCCATAGGACCTGGTCTGTACAAGGCATTCATGGCAATAAGGTCTTCAATGTTTGTTGGCTTCAGTTCCTTTAAATGGCTTCTCATCCCTTCCGATTCAAACTGGAATGTTCCTACTGTATCTCCGTTTTGGTAAAGCTTGTAAGTAAGTTCATCATCAAACGGAATAGTATCAATATCTATTTTTTCCTTATGCCTTATTTCAATGTTCTCAAGAGCATCTTTAATAATTGAAAGAGTTTTAAGCCCGAGAAAATCCATTTTCAGCATACCTACATAATCTACCTGGTTGCCTTCGTATTGTGTAACCATTAGGTCGGTATCTTTAGCTGTACTAAGCGGAAGATATTCCATTAAATCATCGCGGCCAATTATCACTCCACATGCATGTACGCCGGTGTGACGAATTGAACCTTCTAATTTTTCAGCATATATAAGCGTGTCTTTTACAAGTTGACTACCGGTTTCCTTTGCCAATCTAAGTTCGGGAACTTCTTTAAAAGCTTTTTTTAATGTAATATCAGCAGCAAAAGGAACCAGTTTTGCAAGCCTGTCTGCTTCGGAAAGCGGCAGTTTTAGTACTCTCGCCACATCACGTATAGCAGATTTTGCAGCCATGGTCCCAAAAGTAATGATCTGCGCAACCTTGTCTGAACCATATTTCGCAATCACATATTTTATTACCGCTTCTCTGCCGTCATCATCAAAATCCACATCTATATCAGGCATAGAAGGTCTTTCGGGATTTAAAAACCTTTCAAAAAGGAGATTGTATTTAAGCGGATCTATCCCTGTAATACCTATGCAGAAAGCAACAGCAGAGCCTGCAGCAGAACCACGCCCTGGGCCTACAGAAACATTCATTTTCTTTGCTTCATTGATATAATCTGAAACTATCAGAAAATATCCGGCAAATTTTTTATCTGCGATAACTTTAAGTTCATAATCAAGACGATTTTTTAGTTCATCTGAAACATTTGAATAACGTTTTTTTGCGCCTTCATAAGCAAGATGTTTCAGGTATTCGGCTTCATTGTCAAATCCATCAGGAAGAGGAAATGACGGAAGAATAACATCGTGTTTCAATTCATAGTCTTCTATTTTATCAACTATTTCCTGTGTATTAGCAAGGGCTTCCGGACAATAATCAAATAACTTCGCTATTTCATCAGGCGATTTCAAAAATTCCTGTCCGGTATATCGCATTCTTTTTTCATCATCGAAATCCTTACCGGTGTTAAGGCAAACAAGGATATCATGCGCTTTGGCATCGTCAGAATTTACAAAATGAACATCGTTTGACGCAATAAGTTTAATATTGAATTTTTTAGAAAAATTTAATAATACTTTGTTCACTTCATGCTGTTCGGGCATTCCGTGATCCATAAGCTCCAAATAAAAATCTTGTCCGAAAATATCATAATATTCTTTTAAAGCCTGTTCAGCTTTCTTTTCATCGTTATTTAAAATAAGATGCGGGATCTCGCCGCCAAGGCAAGCAGTTGAGGCTATCAATCCTTCATGATACTGCTGCAGCAATTCCTTGTCTATTCTGGGCGTGTAATAAAAAGCGTCTTTTTTAAATGCAAACGAACACAGCCTTGATAAGTTTTTATATCCTTCATGATTTTTGGCAAGCAGAATTAAATGATAACCACTTCTGTCCTCGCGTCCTTTTTTTTCAAAACGACTGCCATCAGCAACATACATTTCGCAACCAAGAATAGGTTTTATATTAAAGCTTCTTGCTGCCTTCAGAAATTCAAGAACACCAAACATATTACCGTGGTCGGTAATTGCAACAGAATTCATTCCATATTCTTTCACTTTCCCCAATAGTGCTTTAATATCAGCCTGTCCATCAAGAATGGAATATTGTGTATGTACATGTAAATGAGTAAAATCAGGCATAATCAAGTTTTGTTAGGGAAGCATTCAATCGTTGCAAATTTGAATTTGTAAAGTTAATTTAAATAAAAAGATAAAAGCAGGCTGTTGATAAAAATAAATTTTGTGAGAAATGACGGTATGTAGCCTGATTAATTCACAAATTGGACTAAAGTCCTTATATATATATAGCTTTTGCATTGCAGAGACCTTAAGGTCGGGGCAATTGAAAAAGCCGTTATTGCTGGGCTTCCTGCCTACCGGTAGGCTAGGTAGCCCAAAATTAAAAGTTTATAAATTAATCGGGGTAGAAAGGTATTTGAAAATTTAACTTTGATTTTTTTTCTTTAATTCCTCAAAAGTTATACATATCTGGCTGCCGTGATCGTTTTTAATTTCAAGGGTTCCATTAATCTGCAATGCAAGTATTTGAACAAGTTTAAGCCCAAGCGTTTGGACATTGTCAATATTAATGTCTTTGGCAATACCAATGCCATCATCTTTCACACAAAGATGGAATTTATTATCTTCCGATTTCTTAAATAAAATTTCAATTGTCCCTTGTTGCTCCTTTGTGAATGCGTGTTTCAGGGCATTAGTTACAAGTTCATTAATTATCAGCCCTATGGGGATCAATGTATCAATAGCAATAGTAAATGATTCCACTTTGAAAACAAAAAGAACACGTCGCTTATCAAAATCATATGAAGATGCTATTGATTCAACAAGATCGCTGATATATTCAGAAATATTTATACTTGAAAAATTTGCTGCCTTATATAGTTTTTCGTGAACAAGACTCATGGAAAAGAGCCTGTTCTGTGCATCTTTAAAAACATCCAATGTATGTTTATCGGAAATATTATGTGATTGCAATCGCAACAATGATGATATTACCTGCAAATTATTTTTTACCCTGTGATGAATTTCGCTCAGCAATATTTCTTTTTCTTTGAGCGAGTTTTTTAATTCTTCTTCAAAACGCTTTCTTTCAGTAATATCATTTATTTGAAAAGATATTCCTATAAGGTCAAGATTATTATTATAAATCGGGATAAAAGTGTTTTCTGTCCATACAGTAAATGACCCGGGATAAGTAATCAATCGTTCATTATTAATAATTTCACCCTTGGAACATTTATCTAATGTTTCTTTAAGATGTTCTATGTTCTCTTGCGGCATGTAATCAAATATTAAGTTGCCGGGTTTTATTTCTTTTTTAAAGGTAGTTAAGAATTTCTTCTCGGCATTTTTATTATAAGAAACTATTCTATATTCTTTATCAAGATAAAAAAACATACCATAGGAACATTGAAGTATAGCCTGTGCATCAATATTCGCTTTTTCCATTTCCTGCTGCGACTTTTCTTTCGACCGGAAAACAAAAAACATAAAAATACCGGATGCAGCAAACATAAGTATATAAGTAGGCAAATGGATTAATGGTTCTTTTGCGAAAAAAACGAAGGATAACAATAAAATAAAACTATATAGGAAAAAACATATAAAATGCTTTGTGCCCGTATGCATAAGGCAAAGCAAGAACACCATAAAAATAAAACTATAAGAATAATCGGGTGGAAAGTTTTTTGATACAATAATGCTTATAAACCATGAAACAATAAGGATCTTGAAAGAATATGAAATTATATCAATCCTTTTCCTGAAAAAATCAATAAAGCTTAAACCAAAAAGAGTAATGCATATTGCCGCAACAAGAAATAATGAGAAATTAGATTTTACAATATATAGCTCATAATTCAAAATATAATAAACCCAATCTACAGCAAGCACTATAAGCGCAAAACCAATAATAATAATTCGCAGATTCCGTATGTTCATCTGATATACTTTTTAATATCCTTATGCTTATGGCGCGGAAAATTTAATATTAATGCGGATAAATATTAAATAGTTTCGGCTTTGCAAAGCTAATTAAATCTTTGGAATTGATAATAATAATATGCTTTTAACCATTTGAATGCAGCGAATAAAAAATAATATTTCACCTTTATTTTTAAAAAAGCATTTGAGTTTTGAAAAAAAGTCGGATATTTGCACTCCAATTTTAAAAACAATTATTAACAATTAAATTTATTTTATGGCAACGAAAATGAGATTACAGAGATATGGGAAAAAGGGACAGCCTTATTACCATATTGTAATTGCGGATGGTCGTGCACCACGTGACGGGAGATTTATTGAAAGAATCGGAACGTACAACCCATTAACCATACCCGCAACAATTGAATTAGACATGGATAAGGCTTTAGCATGGCTGCAGAAAGGGGCGACTCCTTCTGATACCGCAAAAGCGATCCTTTCCTACAAAGGAATACTTTATAAAAATCACCTGTCAAAAGGTGTCGCTAAAGGAGCCATGACACAGGAAATGGCAGAAGCTAAATTTCAGCAATGGCTTACCGAAAAGCAGGCCAAGATCACCAGCAAGATCAATCAAAAAGCTCAGGAATCAAAGTCGGAAACAAAGAAAAAATTAGAAGCCGAAATTAAAATTAAAGAAGATAGAGAAAATGTTTTAGCTGCGAAACTGGCTAAAAGCATGGAGAAAGAAGAAGCTAAAGCCGAAACGGAAGAAGTTATTGCCCCGGAACAAGAACAAGCACAAGCCGAAGAACCAAAGACTGAAGCATAAGAGTTCTTTTGCCGATGAAAAAGGAAGATTGCTGTCAGCTTGGATACATCTCTAAAATTCACGGGTACAAAGGCGAGATTATTATTCTTTTACAGGATGACATTTCTGTGAAATTAAATAAAATGGAATCAGTTTTCATTGAAATTAATGGACAACTGATTCCATTTTTTATTGATACAGTCAATCAAACAAGCGATTCATCTGCAATTCTGAAGCTTCTTGATATTGAATCCGTAGAAAAAGCAAAGCAATTAATTAAATGTCCTGTTTTTATTCCCCTCTCAATTTTACCTGCACAAAAAAGAACAAAACTTAAACCGTCCGAACTCATCGGCTTAAAAGTGATTGACGATGCACGCGGAAATATTGGTGAGGTTTTTTCTATCCTTGAAATGCCCCAGCAACTCATCCTTGAAATTCATAAGGGGATAACCGAAATCCTAATTCCGGCAAATGAAGAGATCATTTATAAAATTGACAAAAAAAATAAAACAATTTTTATTAATGCGCCAGAAGGACTTATAGATATTTATCTTGATACAAAAACCTGAAATACATTTACAACTGGCTATTACTAAGCAGAGTAGTATCAACCTTAATATATCCTTTTGAGATAGTCTTCGATAAACTCAGACTGACTTTAGGGTAGTGTCAGTCTGAGTTTATCGAAGACAGAATCTATGCGTCATATTATTCTTGACATAACAGTAGTATATTGATAATAAATTTAAATTGCACATTTAGTAATCAGTAATCGGTGTGTCGGTAATCAATAATAAAATCCAGATGTCCTTTCAGTTTAAACAATTTACTATAGAAGACGGACAATGCGCTATGAAAATAGGCACCGACGGGTGCTTGCTGGGCGCGTGGGCTGATGTGGCAAACGCGGAAAACATTCTTGATATAGGAACAGGGAGCGGCATAGTAGCCATTATGCTGGCGCAGCGCAGTAATTCAATTATCGATGCGGTTGAAATTGATAATTCTGCATATAATCAATCATGTGAAAATTTTTCAAAAAGTCCTTGGGCAGAGAGATTGAACGTTTTTAACATTTCCATTCAGGAATATGTAAAATCGAGTAATAAAAAATACGATCTTATTGTAAGTTGCCCACCTTATTTTTTGAATTCAATGAAAGCGGCAGACAAAAAAAGAAACCTTGCCCGTCATACCGATTCTCTTACATTCGAAGAACTTCTTTTCTGTTCGCTGAAACTTTTAAAACCCGATGGAAAGTTCTGTGTTATGATACCTTTTGATTTGAATAAATTGTTTTGTAATAAAGCGTTGATCGAGGGTTACCATGTTTCGAAGTTTACTGATGTAATTCCAAAAGCGGGTAAAGCTCCCCTAAGAATATTATTGCAAATGGAACGCGCAAAAAAATCCATTATCAATGATTCCATTACTATACTTGATGAAGAAGGGAAATTATACACCGATGAATATAAAAAACTTACCGGAGAATTTTATATCAATTTCTGAACTACCTGTTAGTTTATATTATTTCTTTACCTTTACAGTTTTAAGCATCTACTGATTAACTAATGAATTTTAAAGAATTCGGATTCAGCCCGCAACTTCTTGAGGGAATTGAAGCAATAGGTTTCGAAACCGCAACACCCATCCAGGAAAAAGCAATTCCTGTAATTCTTGAAGGAAAAGACCTGATAGCTTCGGCACAGACAGGTACTGGAAAAACAGCAGCATTCCTGCTTCCTGTAATTCATAAAATAACCTGCCTGCCGGCAGGCAAGGTTTCTTCGGAACAGGATGGAAATATTCATGCGCTAGTAATTGTTCCCACGCGTGAGCTTGCTGTACAAATAGATCAGCATTTTCAGGGGTTTTCTTATTTTACACCAGTTAGTTCAATTGCCGTTTACGGTGGCACTGATGGTATTTCATATTCGCAGGAACAACAGGCGCTTACCGAAGGAGCTGATGTTGTTATTTGCACGCCGGGCCGTATGATAGCACATCTTAATAACAATTATGTAAAAATTTCAGAAGTAAAATATCTTATTCTCGATGAAGCGGATCGCATGCTGGATATGGGGTTTCATGACGATATCATGAAGATCATTTCTTTTCTTCCTGCAAAGAGGCAGAACCTGCTTTTTGCCGCTACTATGCCTGCAGAAATACGCGAACTTGCAAAAAAAGTTTTAGAAAACCCGGTTGAAATAAATATTGCGGTTTCAAAACCTGCAGAACGGATATTGCAGGCAGCTTATATTGTTTACGACAACCAGAAAATTCCGCTTATTAAAGAACTTTTACTGAATAAACAACTTCGCAGTGTTTTGATATTTTGCTCAACAAAAGCAAAAACAAAACAACTCAGCGGTGAATTAAAAAAATTAGGATTTTTAGTAGAAGATATTCACTCCGATCTTGACCAGCGCAGCAGGGAAAATGCTTTAATGAATTTCAAAAGCAGGAAACTGCAAATCCTTGTTGCCACCGATATCCTTTCACGCGGTATCGACATTGAAGATATTGACCTTGTTATTAATTTTGATGTTCCAAACGATTATGAAGATTATATACATCGTATAGGGCGCACTGCACGAGCTGAGGCTGATGGAGTGGCTATAACATTTATAAATGAAAAAGATCAAAGCCGTTTTGCGTCAATTGAAAATCTTTTAGAAAAGTCAGTTTATAAAGTAAAATTACCTGAGCATATTGGCAAAACTCCGGCTTATAAGCCCGGTAAATCAAGTAAGGGAAAAGAAAAAAAATGGAGTGCACGCAAAAGGAAATCTCAATAATATACTTTTTAAAGGTATGAAGTATAAAGGTATAATGTATGTGGAAAAAAGTTACTATTAATTACAAAATGCGACATTTTACAACCATATTTATACTTATTCTGGGACTTAGCAATTTTGCAAACGGACAAGTATTTCCTGACAGCTTAAAAGATTCTTGGATTGCACAACTTAAAAAAAAAGACATCTTAACAATTTATATTTCAAGACAAAATTGTTTTTCGGCTGGATTTGAAAAATTTCAGTTGACAAAAAAAAATAAAACATATAGGTTGACAGCTTTCATTCCTATTTCTGCATACGAACTTAAACTAAAAAGATTTCAACTTAATTCTATTTTACCCGACACACTTCCTTTTAAATTATTAAACACGTATATATTAACAGATACGAATGTTATTGCGTTTGCTCAAATTGAAATTATAGGACAAAAATGTGGGCAGCAAACCATTAAATCAGGTGCAGGGACAGCAATTGGTAATTATAAAATGATTTTAAAAGGGCAGGCAAAAAAGTTTTCAAATAACTGTTTTATCAAACAAGACAAATCTTTAACAATAATATGGAATGAAAGAATGTGGGTAATACAAGATATTGAGGAATTTGCATTTCCTGAAAAATATTATACAGATTGGGATGAACAAGAATAAAAAAGTTGGTAACCTATTTCCTTATGCCTTATACTTTATTCCTTATGCCTTATGCCTTTTTATTTCAGATCTTTGTCTTTTTTCGGTTTAATCGTAGGCGTGTCTTTAAAAATATATACAAGGCGGAAAGATAAAAGATTATTGAATTGTTTTCGGGTCCATGTATTTCCAAATACATTATGAAATTCACGGGTTCGGATCTTTCCTACAGAATATGCATACCTGAAGTTAAAATTCAATCCTGTGAAAAGCTTTAGCTGTATGTCCAATAAAACATCTACATCGTTATTTTTATATGGTCCATAAGGGTTGGTCCAGCTTACGCGGTTTTCATGCTCCCATTCTTTAAATTGCACAAGCCTTCCCCACGAAAAACCTGTTCCGAATTTAATTATTTCTTTATCCGTGTAACAAAATAAAACAGGAACTTCAACATAGTTTAAAATTAATTTATATGCGCCATTAAGGGAGTCATTAAAGCGCGGGCTCTGAAAACTGCCTTTCTGATTATATAATGTTTCAATACTTACAGAAAAACTTTTACCAATTGGCACAATAGCCATGGGTCCTACATTAATACCATATTTATGATATCCGTAAACTTCATCCCCGTCAACTTGTGATATATTGAAACCCACGGCTAATCCGCCTTTTATGCTCTGCGCAACACAAACGGAGGTAGTTGTTAAAATAAAAATGAGAATAATAACTTTACGCATAATTTATAAATAATTCAGCTAAACTACAAAAGAATCAGCATTTAATCAAAAACAGAAATAGTTTATTCAGGGCAAATGCATTTAATTTTAACCTGATTATACTACAAACGGGATAAATTTCCGCATTTTATGAATTATTATAAGGTATAAAGGTATAAGGTATAAATGGGTATGGTAGAGATTGTTATACCCTATTCCTTATGCCTATATACCAGAAATCAGAATGCAATAATTTATACCGTGCAAAGTATAATTCATAAACTTTGAGATACCTACCTACCGTTAGACAGGGAACACGAAGAAAAATAACGAATTATAATATTTTGTGAATTATTCAGGTTAAATTTATATAATACCTTTTTGACATTTTATTTTAGACTATTGAATTTTTTATTTAATTCTCTGAGTCCTTTGCTATTCAGATAACCCAACCTGCAGGTAAGTATCGGAACTCTGCGTTAAAACATTTTTTGACTGTTATTAATGTTGAATGGTATAATGCCCAAAAATACAGTAAGTTTTTTTATACTTTGGTCAAACCCACACAATTTATGATTTGTGAATTGTAAAAAATTTGGGTTTTGGCGAAATTGATATGAATTTAAGCGAAAATTCCCTATAAATACTTGATAACTGCTCTTTTTTTCATTATCTTTGTTGAATAATAAGTAATACTGAACTAAAATTCACGATAAAAAGTTTAAATATATAATTTCAACGAATATGAAAACAAAAAAAATAAAATTTACAACTAAGACTATATTAGTTGTTTTGCTATTAGCTAATAGCTATAATCTATCCGCTTCCGATTCTTTATATGTTAATGGAAGCATTAAAACCATCGGTGCTTGTTATTTTACTAATAACGGAAATATTCTTATTTCCGGAAATCTTAATAATGCTGCTACATTAGCGTCAGGCGCTTCTTCCACTATCAGGTTTTGGGGTACTACAACGACGCAAGTAATTACCAGTAGCTCTACAACTTTTCAGAATGCTACTATCGACAATACACAAGGTGTAAGCCTGTCATCGGGAAACATATCAATAAATGGCATACTTACCCTAAAGCACGGAATATTTACAACAGGAAGTAATATTATTGACTTGGGTTCGTCGTCTGGAAGTATAGTTGAAACGGCTATCGCTCCAACATCTTATGTTACAGGAAAAGTTAAAGCCACTCGTAATATTGGAAGTGGAACAACAGATCAATCCTTTGGAGGCATTGGACTTATAATAAACGAAAGCACCCTTACCACAAATTCTACAGAAGTAATAAGAACAACAGGATCCTCTTGCACGAATGGCGCAAATCTGGGCATAAAGCGATATTATGATATAACACCTACTACAGCCACAGGACTTAATGCAACAATAAAATTTTATTATTTCAATCACGAATTAGATGTTACTAACGCCGGCGTTGCTATTGTCGAAAATAACATGATATTCTATAAGTCAACTAATAGTGGCAGTACGTGGTCTGGACAATTGCCGACATCGTCTAACACAGCAACAGATAACTGGTACGCCAAAACGGTAATACCACTGCCATCACTTTCGCGTTGGACACTGGCGGATATGAGCAAACCCTTACCGGTTGAATTACTCTCTTTTTCATCCTATTGCGAGAATAATAACATTGGTTTAAAATGGGCTACCGCTTCAGAAACCAATAATAATTATTTTACCGTAGAACGAACCAACAATAAAGATGTTTCCAATTTTGTTCCTGTGGGAACAGTTAATGGACATGGAAACAGCAATACCGTATTGAATTATCAATTTACCGATAATTTAGAAATGGAAAAATGCAGCGACGCGTATCCTTTTTATTATCGTATTAAACAAACCGACTATGACGGCAAATACAGTTATTCGAATATTATTCCGGCTCATTGCTGCGGAAATACTAAAATACCGGTATTAAGCCCAAATCCAAGCGATGGCAATATTACCGGCTATGTATATGATGGTGTCCGAGAGATAAACGTTACAATAATAAATTCATTCGGACAAAAAGTTTTATCAGAAAAATATTTATTGAACAATACAAATACATTTTTAATAAACGCTACGGGTATGGAAAATGGGATGTATATTATTAACCTAAAAATTGATTCGAAGATTTATACATACAGGCAGATTATTTTAAAGAATTAATATATGCCACAGATAATATGCCACAGACTTGCCTACCCTGCCTGCCGGCAGGTTCACGGATTTTTTTTAATGTAAATAAAAAATAAATTATGGGACTCACAAAAGTAACGGCTCAAATTACAAACCTCGAAGGCAAAAAGCCCGGCTATGAAGCGCTATTTTTAGTTGACACAGGAGCTATTCATTGCATGGCTCCGGCTAATGAGTTAAAAAAGGCAGGAGTAAAAGTAAAAGGGAAAAAGGTATATGAATTAGCAAATGGCGATCCTTACGAAGTGGAATATGGCTATGCAATAATTTCATTTATGGGCGATGAAACCGTAACCCCTGTTATTTTCGGACCCGATAACGTTGAACCTATTTTAGGTGTTCTTGCTTTAGAATCAACAGGAATTGGCGTTGACCCTGTTACCACAACCTTGAAAAGAATGCCCGCTATTTCGTTGAAAACATTTAAGAAAAAAATATAATCTGTGTAATCTGTGGCAGAACATATAATCTGTGTAATCTGTGGCGTTTTTTTACTTTTTTAAATCTATTGATAGTTACAAAAATAGTATTCTATGAAAAAATATTTTACTTTAAAATTCTTTACCAATAAAGGTCTTAACATCGTTATATTAGTTGTTACAGTGTGTTTATTATTTCCTGTGTCCGCATATACGCAAGGAGTATCAATTAACTCAACAGCCGCGCAACCCAACGCTTCTGCAATTTTGGATATTAATGACGGGCAATACAATTCGAGAGGTATGCTTGTTCCGCGAATGACAAGCTCACAGAGAGCGGGAGTAACAGGAGTTACAGGCTTAATTATTTATAACAATACTGACAATATCTTTAATTATTACGATGGAAGCGGATGGAAAGTTCCTTGCGCCACTACTACTGGGGTTATCGGCGCTACGGGCTCACAAACAGTAATAGGTTCTGCTATAAATACAGATGACTCAAGCCCTGACCAATCATCAATTTTTGATGTAAAATCAACCAATAAAGGTATATTAATACCAAGGCTTACAAGCGCTCAGCGGAACGCTTTATCACCTGTGCAGGGGCTTACAATATACAATACCGATACAAAAGCAATAGAATATTATTATAGCGCAGTATGGTATAAGCTTGAAAACAGTAGTGTTTCAATAACAGGACAACCGCAAAATGCTTCTACATGCGCGGGGACAGGAACACCTCAATTCACTATTACGGTAACAGGAGCGACAAATTATCAATGGCAGGTATATGCTACATCATCATGGGCGGATATTACAGAAGGCGCCCCTTATTCAAATGTTAATACAGCTACCTTAACAATTACCAATCCTCCAGTAGGAATGAACGGATATAAATATCGTTGTCACATTACCGCACCATGTGATGCAATTTCTGACGGAACGGCTACATTAACGGTTACTGCAACACCGGCAGCTCCAGTAATAACAACCTCTACGATCTGTGCAGGAACCACATCGTTAAGTGGAACAAGCGTGTCGGGAGCAGGAATCATAGTCTATGCAGGGGCATCGCAAATAGGATCGGGAACAGCGAGTGGTACTTCATGGACAATAACGGTTTCACCGGCTTTTGTTGCTACGAATTCAATTACCGCTACGGCTACTGCTTCGGGTTGCTTGAGTTTAGCTTCTTCACCTGTAACAGTTAATACAACACCGGCAGCGCCAGTAATTACAACCTCTCCTATCTGTGCAGGAACCACATCATTAAGTGGGACAAGCTTGTCGGGAGCAGGAATCATAGTCTATGCAGGGGCATCGCAAATAGGATCGGGAACAGCGAGTGGTACTTCATGGACAATAACAGTTTCACCGGCTTTTGTTGCTACGAATTCAATTACCGCTACGGCTACTGCTTCGGGTTGCGTGAGTTTAGCTTCTTCACCTGTAACAGTTAATGCAACACCGACAGCGCTTTCTTTAACGGGGAGTACCATTTGTACGAGTCCTGGCAACGATGGAACAATTACTTCAAGCACTTCGGTAAGCGGGATAAGCTATCAATTGTATAATTCAAGCAATGCCCCAGTACTGGCGGCACAAACGGGTACCAATGGAGTACTTACATGGTCAACCCTTACAGCAGGCAATGGTTATTATGTAATAGGTACGTCTTCAGGATGTTCTTCTACAAGCAATAGTGTGAATGTAGCCACCACGGCAAGTCCTGCAGCGCCTACAGCCAGTGTAACTCAACCAACCTGCACGGTGTCAACAGGAACGATTACCATTACTGCGCCTACAGGCACAGGGATGACCTACAGCATTGGTGGCGCTTACCAATCAAGTGGAACATTTACTTCTGTTGCTGCAAACACATATACTGCTACTGCAAAGAATTCTACCGGATGTATTTCATCTGGGACAAGCGTAACGATCAGTACCCAGCCTACCATAACTTACCCTTCTGGCTGGGCATGTGGTGGCGCAACTATGTATTTTACTGACGGGAGGGACAGTAAAACCTACAATACTGTACTAATAGGTGCCCAATGTTGGATGAAAGAAAACCTCAATGTTGGCACTTATGTAACTGCTGCCACAGGTCAAGGAGCAACAGGCATACAAAAATATTGTTATAATAATACAGAGAGTAAATGCACCTCTTATGGTGGATTATATACGTGGCCGGAAATGATGGATGGTTCAGCCGGTTGCAATGGTTCAGGTTCTGGCTCACCAGCCTGCGCTACAAAAGTACGAGGTATCTGTCCTTGCGGTTGGCACATACCGTCCCATTACGAATGGACAACGTTATTAAAATCTATACACAGCTGTACCGGTTTCTCGTTTACCAACGATTACTGTAGCTCATGGGGTTTTGGATCATATCAAGGCATGGAAGGAACAGACGAAGGTAGGAAGCTAAAAGCCGCCAGCACCTCATGGGATGGTACAAACACCACAGGATTTACTGGTTTACCATGCGGGGAATGGGAGGGCGGTTGGTATGGGGAGGGGTTTCAAGCCGTGTTTTGGACAACATCGGATAATGCCCCGAACTGCTCTACATACACTTGGTGGGGTGGGCTCAGCTCGGCACCTACAGTTGATGATAATGGCTACTCTTCTTCCTGTTGCGGGTGCGGAGGTTACGATGGATGTGCATATGGCAGTGGCTCAGACCCAGCCTACCAAGACTATTGGCCGAATAATAATGGATATGCTCTATCTGTGAGATGCATTAAAGATAATTAGGCCTTTGGCTATTTGAAATAATACCGCTTTGGAGTCGAAAAAGGAAAAAGAAGAGAAGTTAGTAAAAAGAAAAAAGGGAAAATGAAAAAGTGGTATTGAGATATTAGTTGATATTAAAAGAAACTGGAAATTGGTTGAAATTAAAAAAAGATATTAGGATATTAGTTGATATTAGGATATTTGGGAAAAGTAAAAAGGCATAAGGTATAAGGGGAAACGGTGAATGGGCGATAGAGCGAAAAAGGGAAATAGGAAAATCAGTATTCGGTAATTGAAAAAAATGACAGAATGATTGAATGACAGAGTTCGAAATTTCTTAGTGTTTCTTAGTGTTCTCTGTGTCTTAGTGGTAAAAAGTAAAATAGTGATATTGAGATATTAGTTGATATTAATTGAAATTTATTGAAACTTGAAACTGGTTGAAATTTTTAAAAAAAAGATACTTGCCTACCGGCAGGCAGGTTAATTGATATTGGGAAAAAGTAAAAAGGCATAAGTAGAAACGGCGAATGAGCGAGGG
>CAINEZ010000607.1 GCA_903847905.1 uncultured Bacteroidota bacterium | reverse complement strand
TTGTTCTATTGAAATAATAACTGATTAATAATAAAGTGTCATATTGAGCAGTGTCAGGTTGAGAAATGTCAGCCTGAGTTTATCTAAGGCTAATAGAAGCCCCGTAGAAATATGACTTCTAAAATTCAGTTTGACTGTAAATCTTTTATTTGCTAATAGCACAACAGATTTATTTTATATATATATGTCCACACTTAGGTATTTTTCAATCATTTCGTTGGCAGTACTCATCTTTTCATGCCACAAGGATGAACAAACTCCGCCGCCAAATAATTCTGTTAATACACCTACACCGTATATTATAGAAATACCAAAATTTTTTCCGACAATTTTAAATATTCCTTCCGATAATCCTATGACCGTTGAAGGAATAAAATTAGGCAGGTATCTTTTTTATGATGGAAGATTATGTGGTAAGCAGGATACGCTGATGTCATGCGGTACATGTCATTCGCAGCAATATTCTTTTGAGAATGGTTTAGGGCATGGAATTGGAGTTACGGGTATTCAAACTCCTCATGTAATGCTGCCTTTTATAAATCTTGTATTTAACTCCAACGGTTACCTGTGGAATGGGAAAGTTGAACATAATAATCCTGCATATAACACACCCGCTACTTACGGTGGAAATCTTGAAGATATTTGCTGGATGGGTGTTACTGCACCTTGGGAATTACATGGCGACACAAACCACTCCAAAGCTGCTATTCAAGCCATTTCTATATACCCGCCTATGTTTAAAGCTGCATTTGGTTCAGATGTTGTAACATTTAAAAATATTTCAAAAGCTATTGCACAATTTATTCGTACATTAATTTCTTCAAATTCTAAATTCGACAGATATATCAGGAGTGAAGAAAATCTCTCATCTCATGAACTGAACGGTTATGTAATCTTTAATACTGAGAAAGGCGATTGCTTTCATTGTCATGGTACAATTTTATTTACTACTAATGGATATTATAACAATGCTAAAGATACTGTTTTCAATGACCAGCGCGACAGATTTCATGTTACCGGAGATCCTTCCGATATTGGAGCATACAAAGCAACAACTTTACGAAATATTTCTCTTACCGGTCCTTATATGCACGATGGGCGTTTTTCAACATTGGATGAAGTGATAAATTTTTATAGCGAAGGACTCGTCTGGTCGCCTTATGTAAATCCTTTAATGAAAAAGGTTAATGACGGCGGAGCGCATCTTACTCCATCCGAAAAAGCAGACCTAAAAGCATTCCTTTTAACATTAACGGATACAGACTTTGTTACAAATCCGGCATTTTCAAAACCCGCAGGACTGCCGTGAAATACTAAATCGTAAAGAAAAAACATTAAGATTTTAAGACCCAAGTCTCAAATTCCAAATTTTAAGGAAATTTATTTTATATAGTTTGATTTCTGTTCTTTGGGCTTAATGCTTGGATTTTGGGGCTTAGATGCAATTGGTGGTTAATACTTCGGATTCATCCCAAGATTGTACATTATAAACGACCACATATCCGTTACTTCTTCAATGGTCTTTGCTGTTGGTTTTCCTGCGCCGTGTCCTGCCATTGTATCAATTCTAACCAACACCGGATTACTTCCTGATTGTTTTTCCTGAAGTGTTGCAATAAATTTAAATGAATGGGCGGGAACAACCCTGTCGTCATGATCGGCTGTCATAACAAGTGTTGCAGGATATTTTACTCCCTGCTTAATATTATGCAGAGGGGAATATTTATAAATGTATTTAAATTGCGTAGGATCATCGCTCGATCCATAATCACTCGACCATGATTTACCGATTGTGAACTTCTGATAACGCAGCATATCCATTACTCCAACCTGCGGAACTGCAACTTTAAAAAGCTCCGGTCTTTGGGTCATGCAGGCGCCAATAAGTAAACCTCCGTTTGAACCTCCTTGTATGGCAAGCTTTTCACTGCTTGTATATTTTTCTTTAATAAGATATTCAGCAGCAGCTATAAAATCATCAAACACATTTTGCTTTTTTAATATAGTTCCCGCATTATGCCAGTCTTCGCCGTATTCACCACCTCCACGCAAATTAGCCATTGCATAAACTCCGCCATTTTCAAGAAAGATCAGGCGGCTGATACTGAAACCAGGCGTAAGGCTTATATTAAAACCACCATACCCGTAAAGCAAAGTGGGGTTCTGTCCGTTTAGTACAAGTCCTTTTTTATAAACAAGGAACATGGGGATCTTTGTCCCGTCCTTACTTGTATAAAAAACCTGCTTTGTTTCGTAATTTTCCGGTTTAAAATCAATATCCGATGTATAATACACTTCAGAGGTATTTGCATTAACATCAAATTTGTATATAGTAGATGGGAAAGTAAATGATGTATAAGAATAAAATGCTATGTTATCGCCTTTCTTACCCGAAAAATCGCCGGCAGTACCTATTCCCGGAAGATTTATTTCGCTTACTTCTTTTCCTTCATAAGTATAAATATATGCCTTGGAAGATGCATCTTTGATATATTCTGCTATAATCTTTCCTCCAATAACGGCAGCACTTTTAAGTACTTCATTTTTCCCCGGAATTATAGTTTTCCATTTTGATTTTTCAGGATTGACAGGGTCTATCAAAACCAATTTATATTTTGGAGCGCTGTCATTTGTCATTACAAGTAATTTACCATCTATATCATCTATCACGGAATAATCGAAATCAAATCCTTTTACCAATTGCTTAAAATTATTATCTCCTGATTTCAGGTTGATATAATAAAGTCCATTTCCGCTGGTGGATTCACTTTCGCTGATAATGAGAAAATTTTCATCTTCAGTGGTTTCTGCATCATAGCTTCTGTCGGGAAAGTTTTTATTTTCATAGATCAGTTTATCTGAAGCTTGCAATGTCCCTATTTTGTGATAATACACTTTGTGGTTTTGGTTATGCTGAGATAATTCCATTCCTGCTTTTGGTTGGTCGAAACGGCTGTAATAAAAGCCATCTCCCTGCCATGCAATTCCGGAAAATTTTATCCACTGAATTTGATCTGCATACATTTGCCCTGTTTCAACATCCATAACAAAAGCCTTATTCCAGTCGGAACCTCCTGAAGAAGTCATATAAGCGAAATATTTCCCATTATGTGAAACCGCTATTTCTGACAGGGAAACAGTACCATCGGTTGATAATTTATTCGGGTCAAGAAATACACGGGGAGTTCCTTTCAGGCTATCCTTAATATATAAGACACTTTGGCTCTGCATCCCATCATTCTTGTAAAAGAAATAATGTTTCCCTCCTTTAAAAGGAACGCCATATTTTGGATAATTCCATATTTTAGTAAGCCTTTCTTTTATAGCATTTCTGAAAGGGATTTTTGCAAGATAATCATTGGTCAAAGTATTTTCTTCCTTCACCCATGCTGTAGTTTCGGCCGATTTATCATCTTCAAGCCATCGGTAAGGATCGGGAACTTTTGTCCCAAAATAATTATCAATAGTGTCCACTTTTTTTGTAAGCGGATACTTTAAGGTGGTCTGCGCTTTCATAACTGACGGTGATATTAAGGCAAAGCATACAATGATTTTGATAGCATTTTTTTTCATATTTTTTTGTAAATTACTTATTAAGTTTGATATGCAAATGGTATGTTTTGCGTTTCATATCCATATCTGTATATTTGCGGTAAATTTATAAAATAGCTTCGAGATTTTTAACATTTTTTTAAAAGTAAATTTATGGCTGCGATCAAAACAATTACCACACATAAGTTCGATTGTATGCAAGGCAAACCGGTTGCGGACCTTGCAGATTTTGTTCCTGTTATTTTTTCTTTTACTGAATACGACAGAGATGGTCGTACACTTACTGAAATTTCGTATATGAATAATGGAGAAATAGAACATAAAAGTGAGTACAAATACAATGAAAAAGGACTGCTGATTGAAGAAATTCTTTTTAATGAAGAAGGTTCTATTGACGAAAAAAAAAGACATGAATACGATGAAAAAGACCAGAAAATTAAAGAGTTTCTGATATACCTTGATGAATCTTTTGATACTACCATATATAAATATAATGATTCAGGGAAGTTAGTTGAAAAAGTTACAACTGACAGTGATGGCGAACCGGAATCGAAGAAAGAATATATATATGAAAACGATAAGCTTATTAGTGAAACAATATATGATGCTCAGGGTAATATAGTAAATCAGTTAACTTTTAATTATGATGAAAAGGGGAAAAAGTCGCAGTTGATACGTTATAATGCCGAAGATGATAAGGCTTTGCGAACCGAATATGAATATGATGAGGAAGGAAAAAAAACAGAGGCGCTTGTTTACAATTCCGATAATAATCTTATTGCCCGCAGTATTTATAAAGAAAATGAAAAAGGCGAACCTATTGAGATAATTGAAGAAGATCAGTTCCACAAAATTACTACTACTTTTGCTTACGATGAAAAAGGAAATATGACTGAACAATTAGAAACGAATAAAGCAGGAGAACTTAATAACAGGATCATCAGAAAATTCGATGAAAATAATAATTTATCCGAAGTTGCTGTTTCTACTGACCGTCATGGTATGGGTTTGAATCAGAATTATATTATTCGTTACGAATATGAATATTATTTGTGATAGAATTTTATTATCAATAATATTAAAATTTTATTATGCACGACAGACATATTAACAGAGAAAAATACTTTCAGGAACAAAGTTATACTACAGAAAAATTTGTAATTCCCTTTATAAATGAGGTGCTTCCAATAACTTCTGAATTACTGGTTGCAGAAATAGGATGCGGAGAAGGAGGCAATCTAAAACCATTTCTGGATATTGGATGTAAAGTTACAGGGATAGATATGTCTGAAAAAAAAATTTCTAATGCTGAGATTTTTTTTAATAACCATCCTCTTAAAAACAATCTTACATTAATAGTGGATGACATTTACAATGTAAACCCTGATAAACTATTACAGTTTGATCTTATTATTATGCGTGATACATTAGAACACATAAAAGAGCAGGATTCTTTTTTAGAACATTTAAAAAAATTTATTAAACCATCCGGTAAAATTTTTCTTGCCTTTCCGCCATGGCGCATGCCATTCGGCGGGCATCAGCAAATGTGTGATAATAAATTTTTAAGCAAACTCCCATATTTCCATCTTTTCCCTAATATATTATATGCAGGAATACTTAAATTATTCGGCGAGAGCAAAGCTAAAGTCAAAGGTTTTTTAGAAATTAAAGAAACCAGAATTTCTACCAGGAAATTCAGAAAATTTTTGAATAATAGAAATTACAAAATTGAAAAAGAAACCGCATATCTTATCAATCCGAATTATGAAATCAAGTTCAAGTTAAAAACGAGAAAAATTCCGCGAGTGTTGAATATCCCTTTTATAAAAGATTTTTTTACTACAACATATTACTGTGTAATTTCTCTCAAAGAACCTCAACCGTAATTATTCTGGAAAATAAAGTTCAAGAATTTATCACAAGTAATTCTTTCCTTAGCATATTAAGAGCAGTAGCCGTTATTATTTCAATATTTACCATTCGGTTATTTCCAAATTGGAATTTTTTAGTAACAATTTTTTTAGCAGAGGAAAAGGCAATCCATATTAAACCGACAGGTTTTTCGGCAGTTCCACCATCGGGTCCTGCAATGCCCGATACTGCTATTGAATAATCAGCATTTAATTTTGTTCTTGCGTTTTCAGCCATTTCTCTTACAGTTTCTTCGCTTACTGCGCCATGTTGCATAAGAGTTTTATGTTTTACTCCAAGAATATTTTCTTTAATATCATTAGAATAGGCAATCACCGAACCTTTATAATAAGCAGAACTTCCCGGCACTTTCGTTATTGTATGCGCAATATAACCTCCTGTGCAACTTTCGGCAGTTACAACAGTTTTACTTTTTTCAATAAGCAGTTTCCCTATTATTTCTTCTAATGTTTCGGAATCATAACCGTAAATATATTTTGAAATAATTTCATGAAGTTTTTTTACTTCATTTTTAATGGAAGTACTTAGAGTTTTTTTATTTTCGCCCCTTGCAGTAAGCCGTAATTTCACAATTCCGGGCGAAGGCAAATAAGCGAGCCTGATATTTTTTGGTAAATTATTTCCCCATTCAATTATCATATCTGCAAGAAATGATTCCCCTACACCCTGTGTAAGTATTGTTTTGTGAACAATCACATCACCGCTCATTTTTTTTTCAAGCATTGGAATGATCGAATTGCTCATCATAGCTTTCATTTCGAAAGGAACACCGGGAGTTGCAATAAATATTTTCCCGTTTTTCTCAAACCACAAACCCGGAGCAGTTCCTTCGTTGTTACGGATCACTGTGCAACATGCCGGTACTTCTGCTTGTTCCTTGTTTCTTTCACTCATGGCAAATCCTCTTTTTATAAATAAAGCGGATATATCATTAAATGTTTGTTCATCGAAAACGAGTTTAGTTTTAAAATATTTACAAAGAGTTTTTTTTGTAATGTCGTCATTAGTGGGACCAAGTCCGCCGGTAAGTAAAATAATATCTGCTATAAGTTCAGCTTCATTTAAGGCATTAATTATTTCAGTTTCTTTATCAGAGATAACATTTATCCTTATCACATCAATCCCGCTAATGTTAAGCTGTTCAGCCATCCATGATGCATTGAAGTTGGTAACCTGCCCAATCAGCAGTTCGTCGCCTATGTTAATTATAAATGCTTTCATAATATTTTCTTTGCAGTAAAATTAATATTTTGAATGGCTTAAAATTATACATTTTTTAAAGAATAAGGGATAAGGCAAAAGTTGACCGGCCTACCTGCAGGCAGGTAAGGCATAAGGGTATATGGATTTCTCTTATGCCTTGTGCCTTATAACTTGTAACTATTCAATACCTTTATTTACTTTTTTGTTCCCATTTTTATCTATGTTAAATTTTCATAAACAATCCTATTCGTTAAATAAAAAATCTTTATTTTCGCCAAAGGCTATATATTCTTTTTAAAATAAATATTATACATATAGGTAAGCATAAAAATTTGTAGTATTGAGTACAAAAAGTAAAGTGAGAAAAAAGTTATGCATAAGGCGGACAAAAATTTTAATGACACGATTAATAATTATCTTTACAATTATAAAATCAAGTTAAATTAATAAATGAAGTCTATATGAAAACTAAAATTTTTCTTTTTACACTGATTAACTCTTTATGCTTTTTAAGCATAATATCCAATGCTCAAACTCCTGCCTGGCTATGGGCAAAAAGCGCAAAAGGTATGGGTAATATTAAAGCAACTTCTGTTGCATTGGATAATTCAGGGAATACTTATATGGCAGGATATTTTGAAAGTCCCACTATCATCTTTAATCCCGATACTTTGAAAAATACTAGCATAAGTGATACTGCCGATATATTTCTTACGAAATACGATGCCAATGGAAATATACTTTGGGCAAAAAGCGCAAAAGGCAGGGACATTGACAGGATATATTCCGTTGCAGTAGATGCCTCAGGGAATATCTATGTTGCAGGATATTTTGAAAGTCATACTATCATCTTTGGCTCCGATACTTTGACAAATGCGAATATTGTTTATGGTTCTCTTGATATATTTCTTGTGAAGTACAACGCTAATGGAAATGTACTATGGGCAAAAAGTGTAGGCGGACAGGGTGATGAAGAGGCGACTTCCGTTGCGGTGGATGCCTCAGGTAATGCTTATGTGACAGGAATTTTTGATAGTTCCACACTTACCTTCGGCTCCTATACTTTGACGAATGTGAGTATGAGCGAAAATGATATATTTCTTGCGAAATTCGATGTCAACGGAAATGTACTATGGGCAAAAAGCGCTGGCGGAACATATCCTGCTAATGCTAGTGCTAATTCTGTTGCGGTGGATGTTTCAGGGAATGCGTATATAACAGGAAGTTTTCAAAGTTCCACCATTATCTTTGGCTCCGATACTTTGACAAGTGCGGGTTATGTTGATTTATTTCTTGCGAAATACAATACCAATGGAAATATGCTCTGGGCTAAAAGAGCAGGGGGTATATATAACGATGTGGGGGTTTCCGTTGCAGCGGATGCTTCAGGGAATATTTATGTAACAGGAAATTTTCAAAGTCCCACCATCACCTTTGACTCCGATACTTTGACGTCATTGGGAGGTTATGGTTATGATACATATCTTGCAAAATATGATACTTATGGAAATGTACTCTGGGCAAAAAGCGCAGGGGGTACAAGTGATGATGCTGTAACTTCCATTGCTGTGAATGCTTCAGGTAATGCTTATATAACAGGATGGTTTGAAAGTTCCACAATTACCTTTGGCTCTAATATTTTAACGAATACGAATTCTTTTGATGATATATTTTATGTGAAATACGATGCCAGTGGAAATGTTATTTGGGCAACAAAGTTTGGGAGTACGGGTGATGATATGGCGTATTCCATTGCGATGGATGTTTCAGGTAATGCTTGTTTGGTGGGAAGTTTTAATAGTTACACCCTCAGCTTTGGCTCCGCTACTTTGACGAATCCGGATGGCAAGGATATTTTTCTTGCTAAATCAGGCAACATCGTGATAGGAATAAATGAGTTGAACAATTCATTAAACATTTCGGCTTTCCCAAATCCGGTTGTAGATAATATTATTATCAGGGTTCCCGAAATAGCTACATCCGATAGCTATCGGATAGAAATTTTAAATATCAGTGGACAAATTATTAAGACAATTTATAACAATGGCAAAGAGACAACAATTGATTTAAAAAATTTACCAAGCGGGGTTTATATAATAAAAGCAAAAACTGACGAAGGGATTGCGATAAAGAAATTTATAAAAGAATAAAGCCCGGTACATAAAAGTCGTTTGTTTTAAGTAACTCAGGGCTGCTAAAGACAATTTCGATTTGTAGAATTGAGGATAAAGGGGAAGGCAGAAACAATACAGCAAAAAGGCAGGCAAAACGACAAACAGAAACGTTCGTGAAAAATTGTAACTTTGTGAAAAAATGAATAATGAGTAAGTGGTCTGAATTAAGTATTGAATACGCAAATCAAAGGTCTTATCTTGACGACTTGTTTCAAGTATATCCAACAATACCTGAAGGAATAAGAGAAATTAATGAAAAAGTCTGGATAGATGTTGAAAAAGCATTTAAACGTAAAAACAATGATGCTCTTATTAGAGAACTTCTTAAGCTTGGCTTATTCCCAATAAAGGACAGTTATATAGCATACTTAAAAAGAGACAGTTCTTCAATAGATAGGAATCCTCGAACTATAAATCGTATTTGCGGTAGAATATATGAGATGGGACTTGATAAATTGTATGAACGTTGCAGTGAACCAAAAGAAACTAATCGCCAGATTGGTCCAATGTTCAAGGAATGGTTACGGAAAAAATCTCTTGGAGTTTCTCTTGTTGACTTAGATACTTTTCTTTCAAATAAAAAAGACTCTATTTTAGATGGAAGTGATAAGTCAATGATGGATTTTGCAAAAAAAGAGTTAGGTTACAACCATAATAAAGGACTCGATTTTGTTGGTCGTTTCAATGGGAAATATGTGATAGGCGAAGCAAAATTTTTAACAGATTTTGGTGGACATCAAAATGCACAATTTAATGATGCAATCAGTACAGTAGAAGCTAAAAAAGTGAATGCTGTAAAATTGCTATTTTAGATGGCGTATTGTATATCAAGGGGAACAATAAGATGTACAAGGCTATTACGGGAGTGTATAAGAATTACAATATAATGAGTTCTCTTGTCCTTCGTGAATTTTTATATCAACTTTAAAACTATGAAAAAAAGTTTATTAATTCACGGGGATAATATTGAAGGGCTTAGTTATCTTTTAATAGACAAAAAGTTAAAAGGGAAAATAGATTTAGTATATATTGATCCACCCTTTGCTACAGGTGGTAATTTTACAATAACAAATGGAAGAGCTACAACTATAAGTAATTCAAGAAATGGCAACATTGCATATACTGACACTATTAAAGGAAAAGACTTTATAGAATTTTTAAGAGAACGATTAATTTTAATAAAAGAACTACTCTCTGAAAAAGGATCAATATATTTACATATAGATTACAAAATTGGGCATTATGTAAAAGTAATGATGGATAAAGTTTTTGGCATTGAAAATTTCAGAAATGATATTACAAGAGTTAAGTGCAATCCAAAAAATTTTGATCGAATTGGATTTGGGAATGTGAAAGACTTAATATTGTTTTATACAAAATCTTCTAATCCAATTTGGAATGAACCAAGAGAAAAATATACTGAAAAAGATTTTGAAAAATTATTTCCAAAAACAGATAGGCAAGGTAGAAGATATACAACTGTTCCAATTCATGCACCTGGAGAAACAGAAAACGGAAAATCAAATCGCCAGTTTAAGGGCATTATGCCACCACAAGGCAGACATTGGAGAACTGATGTAGAGACATTAGAGCAATGGGACAAAGAAGGGCTAATTGAATGGTCGTCAACCGGAAATCCAAGAAAGATTATTTATGCTGATGAACGAGAAGGTAAGCGTGTTCAAGACATTTGGGAATATAAAGACCCTCAATATCCAACTTATCCAACAGAAAAAAATTCAGATATCTTAGACTTAATAATTAATACTTCTTCAAATGCTGATAGTATTGTATTAGATTGTTTTTGTGGTTCTGGAACAACATTAAAATCAGCTCAAACTAATAATAGAAAATGGATTGGCATTGACCAGTCGGAATACGCAATCAAAGCTACAATTGAGAAAATTGAAACAGTTGAAGGCGACCTTTTTATTGCTAAACCTAACTATGAATTTGTTGTACTTAAGGACACAATATCCAATTGCCAACAAAGGCTAAATGCAAGCAGGAAGGAAGTGCTAAATTCAAAAGAAGTGCAACAAGAAGTTCAAAAAAATAACATTTTGTTAAAATGATAGTTAAAAGCATTGAAATGCATACAAGTATTTAAACTAGACCGTTAAATAACAATATTAATAATTAAATTATGTTTACATTATTCAAGCGGGAAATAAGGAACTTTTTAAATTCACTGATAGGGTATATCGTAATAACGGTTTTTCTACTGTTAAACGGACTGTTCCTATGGGTAATTCCCATGGATTATAATATTCTCGAAAACGGATACGCTAATATCGACGGGCTTTTTATGTTAGGTCCTTTTGTTTTTCTTTTTCTTATCCCTGCTATCACTATGCGTTCTTTTGCTGAAGAACGAAGAAGCGGAACTATTGAAATGCTGATGACAAAACCTCTTACCGACCTCCAGGTAATTTTAGCCAAATATTTTGCAGGAGTTGTACTCGTAATCTTTTCACTTTTACCAACCCTTATTTATTACATTACTGTTTATTACCTTGGTAGCACTATCGGAAACCTTGATTCCGGCGGAACATGGGGATCATACATAGGCTTGCTTTTTCTTGGCTCAGCTTTTGTCGCTATCGGGCTTTTTGCTTCTGCAATAACCGAAAATCAAATAGTTTCATTTATTGTATCACTGTTTCTTTGTGCATTTTTTTACATAGGTTTTGAATTAATTTACCAGATGAAAATTTTTGGGAGCTTTGCTCTTTTTATTCAGTCGCTTGGCATCAATGAACATTATTCGTCAATCAGCCGCGGAGTTATCGACACCAGGGATCTGATATATTTCCTGAGTATCATAACCATTTTTATTTTATTAAGCAAAACCTCTTTACAAAGCAGAAAATGGTAGAAGAAAATAACATTATTGACAATAGCCCTGTTTCTAAAGGGATAAAGAAAAGTATGAAAAAGCAAAATATCATCAGGTTTGCTCTTTGTTTGCTGATAGTTTTTATAATAAACATCATAAGTTCGTTTATTTTTACCCGCTTCGATCTTACTTCCGAAAAAAGATATACGTTATCTTCTGCCACCAAGAAGTTACTGAAAAATCTTGATGATATTGTTTATTTCAAGATTTATCTTGATGGCGATTTCCCTGCAGGTTTTAAACGACTGAGAAATGAAACACGCGAAATGCTTAACCAGTTCAGAGCTTATTCTGACAATATACAGTATGAATTTATTAATCCTTCCGAAAATACCGACAAAAAACAAGTAAAGAATCTTTATCAGGAATTATACAGTAAAGGGCTTATGCCAACCAATATTCAGTTAAAGAATAACGGTGGTTCCAGCCAGCAGATAATTTTCCCCGGCGCAATAGTTTCATATAGAGAAAGAGAATTGCCTTTACAACTGCTGAATTCGCAAATTGGTATAGCTCCCGAATCAGTACTGAATAGCTCAATTCAATTGCTGGAATACAATATTATAAGTGTGATAAAAAAACTTATCGTTACAAATAAAACAAAGATCGCATTTATTCAGGGGCAGGGAGAGCTTGATAAAGATGAAACAGGCGATATTGCAAAATCACTGTCGGAATATTATAATGTGCAACGCATTAATATAAACCATAAATTAAAAGCTCTGAAAGATATTAAGGCTATCATAATTGCAAAACCCGATTCTGCTTTTGATGAAAAAGACAAATTCATAATTGACCAGTTCATCATGAAAGGCGGAAAAGTTTTATGGCTTATTGACCCTGTATTTGCAAGCATGGACAGCCTCACACTATCCGATCAGACCTTAGGTATGGCGCAAAGGCTTAATCTTGATGACCAGCTTTTTAGATACGGAGTGCGCTTAAACTATGATTTGTTACAAGATGTTAATGCAATGCCGATACCTGTTAAAACAGGCAATATAGGTAACCAGCCCCAATTGAGCTATCTCCCCTGGTACTTTTTCCCTTTGATTACACCTGCAATAAATATTAAGAATCCCATTGTTAATAACCTGAATGCAATAAAATTTGAATTTGCAAGCAGCATTGATACTGTCGGTTCTAAAGAGATCACGAAAAAAGTATTACTTACCACTTCTAAGTATTCTCGTTCACTTCCTACTCCTGTAACTATCAGTCTTAATATCATGAAAGAAGAACCTGACGAAAGACTTTTCAATAAATCCGATTTACCTGTCGCCGTTTTACTGGAAGGAATTTTTACTTCACTTTATAAGAACAGGATTGACGACACTATTGCAAATGACAAAGAAATTGGTTATAGAGAATCAAGCATTCCTAATCGCATGATCGTGGTATCGGATGGAGATGTAATCAGGAATCAATGGCAGTTATACAATGGCGCAAAATATCCTCTTCCACTCGGATACGATATGCACACAAGAGAAACATTCGGCAACAAGAATTTTATTCTTAATTGCATTGATTACCTATGCGATGATTCAGGGCTTATGGAAGTAAGGTCGCGTGAATTAAAACTCAGATTACTTGATAAAACAAAAATAACAAAAAATAATTTTATGATTCAGATAGTAAATACAGGACTTCCTGTGTTGCTGGTTTTTGTTTTTGCATTTATCAACGGATTTATCAGAAAAAGAAAATATACAAAATAAAATTTAATTTAAAAAACAACCACTAAGTCACATAGAACACAGAGATTCACTGAAAAATACATAATTTCACTCTTAGTGCCTGCCTTGCCGCCTGCCTGCCGGTAGGCAGGGTAGGCAGGTTTCATAGTGCGCTGAGTGTTTAAGTGGTGAAGAAAAACATTTTATATAATTATCCACAATATTATTAAAAATAAATATTTTTTTTGCTTTACTTAAAATTATTCAGAATTATCATGAAAAAGAACAGACTTATTTTTATTATCACACTAATACTTGCAGTAATTGCATTTTTATTTATTTATACTGCAACAAAAAGCACATTATCAAAATCATATAGTAACTTCGCTATACAAGACACATCGCTAATTACTAAGGTTTTTCTTGCCGACAAATCTAACAATAAAGTAACGCTTTTAAAAACAGCACCCGGCGACTGGTTAGTTAATAATAAATATAATGCCAGCAATGATCTTATTAATATATTTCTTAAAACCCTTATAAATCTTGAAGTAAAAGAACCTGTTGCAAAAGCTGCAAGGAACAACGTAATAAAAAGGCTCGCTTCTGATGCAACAAAAGTTGAAATATACCAGACTGTTTATAGAATTGATTTATGGGGCATGAAACTTTTTCCTCATGAAAAACTTGTAAAGACATATTATGTAGGTTATGCCACTCAGGATAATTTAGGAACATATATGCTTATAGAAGATTCCGATGAACCTTTTATTATGCATATACCAGGGTTTCGTGGTTTTCTGAACTCAAGGTATAGCACTATTGAGAAAGACTGGCGCGATCATACAATGTTTAATCTTGAAATCCCAAACATAAAATCTGTAAAGCTTGAATTTCCTTTTTCACCCGACAGTTCCTATTTAATTGAAAGCGCAGGAAATAATAGATTTACACTTACAGCTTTAAACTTAAATAAAAGTATCCCTGATTATGACACGTTAAAACTTCTTAATTTCCTTTCAACTTTCCGTGATATCAAATTTGAATTTCTGATTTCCGACAATAAACTCATTGATTCAGTTATTGCAACTAATCCTTTCCATATTATTACAGTTACCGATATGTCTGGAAAGAAAACGATTGTAAAAACATTTCATAAAAAAGCAAATGAAGAAGATACAGAACTTGACGGGACATTATCATTTTATGACAAAGACAGACTTTATGCATGGTTCAATGAAGGGAAAGATTTTGCGCTTATACAGTTTTATGTATTCGATAATATTCTTAGGCCTTTGCCTTATTTTATTAAGCCTTCGGCAAAAATGTCAAAATAATGTCAGAAAAATTTCATCTTTTTGAATAATAAAGCTATTTTTGTACTCTAATTTAAAAAAACGACTTATATGAAATTTATAGTTTCCAGTACTTCTTTGCTAAAGCAATTACAGGCTGTTGGGGGAGTTATCAATAGCAGCAATACCCTGCCAATCCTTGACAATTTTTTATTTGAACTTGAAAAAGATGTTCTTACTATCTCGGCATCCGATCTTGAAACGACCATGATTGCCAAAGTGGCTGTTGATAAAGCTGAAAAAAATGGCAGTGTTGCAATACCTGCAAAAATTCTACTCGATACTCTAAAAACTTTTTCCGATATTCCTATTACTTTTACAGTTGATATTAAAGCCGGCTATTCTATTGAAATATCAGCAGGAGAAGGCAAATACAAGCTTAACGGCCATAATGCTGATGAATTCCCGAAAACTCCTTCTCTTGAAAGTTCATCTTCACTTGAGGTAGATACACAGGTAATTGCAGATGCTATTAATAAAACAATATTTGCTACAGGTAATGACGAGTTGCGACCTGTAATGTCAGGTGTTTTCTGCCAGTTATCGCCCGAAAACCTTACATTTGTTGCAACTGATGCTCACAAACTTGTTCGCTACAGGAGAACAGATGCAAAATCGGATGAAGTTGCTTCATTCATTCTTCCAAAAAAACCCCTAAATCAACTCAAAAACCTGCTTACTCACGAACAGGGAAAAGTGAAAATAGAATACAATAATACCAATGCATTCTTTGCATTCGGTAATTATTTCCTTATCAGCAGGCTTATTGACGGTAAATATCCGAATTATGATGCTGTAATCCCTACTGACAATCCGAATAAACTCACCATCGAAAGAATACCATTCCTTAACTCCATCAAGCGTGTTTCTATATTTTCAAATCAATCAACCCATCAGGTGCGTTTTAAAATAAGCGGAAAAGAACTTTCACTTTCTGCTGAAGACCTTGATTTTGCAAATGAAGCGAAAGAACGCCTTACCTGTCAGTACGAGGGCGAAGACATGGAAATAGGATTCAATTCCAAGTTTGTTCTGGAAATGCTTAATATTATTGATACGGATGAAGTTTGTATTGAAATGTCGGCTCCAAATCGCGCAGGATTGCTTCTGCCTGTTAACGGAGATAATAAAAGCGAAGACTTACTAATGCTGGTAATGCCGGTAATGCTAAATACATAAGACATTATTAATATTCTAATTTGGGTTAAAGCAAAAAATCCCGCTCAGCCATTGGTTGAGCGGGATTTTATTTAATTAAAAGAAATTACTTTTTGGTTACATTCACGGCTTTTTTCCCCCGTTCATCATCTGCAATATCAAATGTTACCTCATCATTTTCTTTGAGGTCACGGTCAATCAAGCCGGTAACATGAACAAAAATTTCTTTTTGGGATTCGTCATCAACAACAAATCCATAACCTTTCTTGCGGTTAAAAAATTTTACTTTACCTGTTGCCATTAATTTAAATTTAAAATTAGTAATTCAGTTATTCACAAATACAAAGATAAATAGAAAATTTAAAACCAACAATATTTTTTTTAAAATTAATAAAAGAAATCAAACGACATATATCCGAATCCATTTTATATGAAGAGTGAAAAAAAGTAAAGAAGAGAAAATATTTTATATGCAATTACTTTAAAAGTAACTATTCGGGTACAGTAAAAATGTTTTAATATATAGAATATTAATGCATTAAAATATTCACGCAAAACCTACTAAGTTATACTAATTGTATTTATTTTTTAGTCTAATAAAAAAATAAATTATGCCGATACTATCCCGACCTACGGTACGGGACAGGCTATGAAAATAGTTCAATAAGATGAAGTCGCAATTGGACTCCTATGAATAAAACATCACCTGAAAGAGTAATAATATTTTCCTTCAAACAGGCATAGCAAAAAAGCTATGCGCTGTTTTCGGGAC
>CAINEZ010000606.1 GCA_903847905.1 uncultured Bacteroidota bacterium | reverse complement strand
TGGCGATACTAAATAATTCATAAATATCCAAGGAAGTAAATAGCGCGCAATTTCGCCGGCTTGACGATAATTTTCCGAAAAAATAAATGCAAATAATTGAGGTGTAAAAGAGAAAATTAAAATAAATGGTACGATTCCCATTATAAATAAATTTTTTTGAATCTTGAACATTAACTTGCGAACATCTTTATTCTCTGCTGTCAACTTCGATGCTTGCTCGTAAAAAACTTGACCTATGGAAGAAGTTATAATTGACAATGGCGCTTTAGTGTACCGGTATGCAAAAGCAAATCCTCCTAAAATCTTTTCGGTGAAATATACTTTCATAAGGTATATTATTCCTTGATCTATCACAACATCTAAGATAGCATGAGGTGTGTTTATAACTATAAAGTTTCGGTATTTTTTAATAGTTAGTCCGAACAACTCTTTATTAAATGATTTAAGAATATCTCTATTGATAATATTACGAAGTCGATAAACCAATACTAGCGATCCAAATACATATCCTACAACAAAGCCAATAACTAAACCTTCTGGTCCAATAATCAAGTATCCAATTGAAATGCTGAATATTAATGTTGTTGTAGATTGAATTATTTTTGAAATAGCATTGTTTCGATATGTTTTACATCGTGTTGACCAAAAGTTTAAAATTTGATAGATACCAATCGAAAAAATACCCAATGGAATTGTCCAAAGCAAATATGGATTTAACTTTGGAAAAAGCATTTCGGAAAATCCAAATGAAATAAGAATTATTGTAATTAGCAACGAAATGATGGTAATGGAAATATTGATGATAAATGCTGAAATAAGAAGCTGCAATGCCTCATTATCTTCTTTCGGAATTACAATTGCCACATCTAGGCGAAGCGTGGAAAGAATAGCTCCTATAGAAATGATTGGGAGTATCAATGCCAATGTTGCAAAATTTTCGGGAGTATATATTCGTGCTATCCATGGAGATAGTATAATTGGCAATGCTTGTGCTATTACCGTTCCGCTCATCAGCGTAACAATATTAGCCAAAAATTGATTCCTCAATGCCTCTTTAAACATCTTCTAATTTTATAGATTCATCAATTTTCGCATAGTAATATCCAATTGATAGTGCAAACAACAAGAGTATTTTAGGAATTGATAATGGACAATTTGTAATGGAAGTTATTCCAATAATTACAACAAGTACAATGTAAAAGGAATTTAATTTAGAATGAGCAATGGTCTTATATAATGGAAGCAGTAACAATCCAAAATATAATATTAATCCAATAATTCCATATCGCCAAGTTAGCAAAACATATTCGCTCTCAGCATAAAGATGATTTTGATAAAAATAGTCTTTATCAGGTCCGTGTCCAAAAAATGGTTTTTGTTCTATCATCTTTATTAACTGCTTCCATACATCTATACGTCCTAAAAATGAATGGGTTCCAACTAAATTAGGCGATGTGTTTGCGAAATAATTTAACGATAATGTATTGAATGAAAATGCAATGCCGAAGCATGCTATAAAAAAAAGAATATTAAAAAATATTGTAGTTTTCTTTTGTTGAGTAAAAATACTCCAAAAAAGATATGCAAATACACCTGAAATAAAACCGGTTCTTGATTGTGTTAATAAGATGCACAAAAATGGAAGGTAGATAAAAATACGTTCTTTGGAGGTTTTAAATTTGGCAGATCGGGATAAGAAGTAAGCAAAGAAAAATAAAAATAGAATCGAATTGTCATTAGGGTTTCCCATAGTCCCTAACATTCGCCTAACAGCAGGATTACCTGCCGAATCTAACCCAAAAAATGGTAAATGAATTTCGGAAGTGGCATATAAAGGTTCGATGATTTTATTGAAATTTAATACATTGAAATAATGCGCAAAATTCAAGATGAGCAATACCACAAAAGTAACTTTTACTAAATGATCAAATTTGATAAAATTATTTTGGAATACATGCCGTGTATAGATAATAATTGTAAGATATTTCCCAACTTTGTATATTTCAAAGTAATCGCGCAACGACCATAGCCGCTCATTTATTGCAATGGTAAAAAAGATGTATATCGCAAAGAAGAGCATCATCCAAATATATTTATCGAAAAAATACAACTTCGATTGTAAAATTCTAAAGAGAATTAATGGCAATATTATATCTTCAATGCCAATATATAGCGACTCACTTACTTTAATAAAAGGAATTATTGTTAAAGATAAAAATAGAATAGCAAGTAAGCTAAAGTCAAAATATTTTAAATTATTATTTCC
>CAINEZ010000605.1 GCA_903847905.1 uncultured Bacteroidota bacterium | reverse complement strand
TATTATTAAAAAAATTACTTGATTGAGAAAAAAGGTTAAATGGTAATAAAAAAATAATAAGTATTACAATACTTTTCTTCATAATTTACAATTTATTTGCTTTGTTCTAATAATTCTATTCGTTGCTTCAGCATTTCATTTTCTTTTTTTATTTCAGTTAAATATAAATATAGCTCCTCTATTTCTTTCATTTGTTTTCCAATTAATTCGGGTATGTCAACTTTTTGCGCAATTTCGCTTGCAGGCGAAAATCCCGGTAAGCGTTTATTTTCTTCCCAATATTTTTTCTTTTCCATTAATGGCATTAATTCATATCCGTCTTCAAATACATAATCAGGGAAATTATCAATAGTAGATTCAAAACCCCTCATAAAAGTTTTTTTGCTGGCTATATCTACCAGAAATATTGGCTGTTTATTAGGATCAGGTTCATCTACATTTATAACTTCTATTCCTTTACCCTCACTATGTGCTTTAATCAATAACCCTTTGCCTTGTTCATTTATATTTTCTATTATTACTGCAAAGCTATTACTGTTTTCTTTTATATGCAATTTTGCAACAGGATCGATAGTTCCAATACCCACATTGCCTCCGCCATTAAAAATAGCATCGTAATTATAACATCCTCCTGTTACTGATGAAACATATAATCCTATGTTCTTATCCCTCTTATTACCCGTGCACCATGATTCTGTAGAAATAATCTCAACTCCAACTTTAGTAATTGAAGAAGATGATGTTGTATGTGTAGCAAAATTAGTTAATAAATTTCCCGTATAATCTTCTGTCTTTTCTCCTGAAGCAACGGTGTGTAGTTTTGAAGTAGGGCTTGTTGTTCCGATACCCACGTTACCTGTAACCTGTTGGACAGAAATTGCATCAGCAGCGCCAAAAGTACCAATTCTTACACCGCTACCATTTATACTTTTAATATAATGATTTAGATCTCCAAAGTACATTATTGCATCATTTCCTGTACTTCCAAAATTGTTTATGCCTTTTACTAAAATATTTCCGTTATCAACTTGCAACTTTTGGCTCGGGTTAATTGTTCCAATTCCAACATTCCCATTATTTTTAATCATCATAGCAGGAATGGTTCCCATCATGGTGTTAGTTCTGAAATAATAATTATCGGCTTTCGAAAGGAAATTTCCTAAAGATGTTGCGATTGCTATATTTCCTTTATAAGCATGTAAAGTTAAAGAACCTAGTTTAAATAAGCGAATATAAGCATTATACCCGATTAAATTTATTTTTAAACCGTCGTCAGTACCTTGTCCCGATGTGGTATTTGTAATTTGAAAAGTTGTAGTCCCCACGGGATCACTATGAGTAGGATCAGATCCACTTACAGAATTAGAATATAATAACTCATTATCATTTGTAGTTTCACTATTTTGCGATATCGAATCATTAATAATTTTACCAGAATCATCTCCCCCGCTTGTGAGTTCCTGCGAATGTAAATGCAGTTTGTAATTTGGCGTAGTCGTTCCTATGCCAACAAATCCGGCGTTGGTAATAAACATCTTTGCAGTGTTGTTTGTTTTTATAACAAGGCTCTTGTCATCTATAGTTCCGATAAAATTATTTGTTTCGGTTGTGCCTGTGTTCCCTATTAATCCCCATGCATTTTCAGAGCCGTTGACTCCTGTTGCGCCTGTCGCTCCAATTAATCCTGTTGCTCCTTGTACCCCTTGTATACCCTGTGCGCCGGTTAATCCAGTCACGCCTTGAATACCTTGCGCGCCGGTTAATCCTGTTATTCCTTGTATTCCCTGAATACCCATTGCGCCTGTTGCCCCGGCAGGTCCTGTTACTCCACTTTGCCATGTTCCATTACCACTTGCATCGGAAACCAAGATTCTATTTAATCCCGCATTTGTTGGGATTTTTATATACGATGTGGTTAAATTGCCTGCTACTACAAAATTATAATCAGTTTTTAACGTATTTGCTGCGCTACGATAAAGATTCACGTCGTTATCTGTTGCTCCGATGCCTCCAAAATACAACTTATTGGCGCTTTGTATTCTCAAATCTCCCACTATATCCAGTTTGAAATATGGTGTTGTTGTTCCAATGCCAATATTTAAACCGCTTTGGTAAATAGTGCTATTAATTATCGGTGGTTCACCGGAAAACTTTGGAATATAATTGACGGTTTGCTGAGCATTCACTATATTCAATGAGGTAAGTGTTATCAAACCTATGAGTAAATTGATTTTACTCATATACAGGTTATTTAATTTGTTGGTCGTGAGTTTTTTTGGTTTGTATCGCAAATATAGAAATATTTCATATCAATAAAAATATTTTTCACACTAACTGTCAAGATTTTTACAAGTAATATTAATATTTATCTATTAAAAATTAAAAGAAAGTATAAATTGGTAAAAGGAGGAAGTTAAACGAAAATAACTTAACTAAGTTAACGGGGGTAATCTTCAATTAATGTACTTAAATAATTGTAATGTGTTTTACTAACACCAACAACCGGTAGCCTAAAATTATTGGAGCATATTTTTTTCATTTCAAGAACAGCTTTAATACCACCGGGGTTACCTTCAATAAATAAGGCATCAATAATATCGATAAGTTTAAAATGTATTTCCTGCGCTTTTTTGAAATTACCTTTAATGCAAAGTTGCACCATTTCTGAGAATTCAGAAGGGAAGGCATTTGCAACAACAGATATAACTCCGTCAGCGCCAAGCGACATTAAAGGTAACGTAAGCGCATCATCACCAGAAATCACATGAAAACCATCAGGCTTGTTCTTAATAATCTGCATACATTGCGAAATATTTCCTGATGCTTCTTTTATCCCAATTACATTTTCAATTTCTTCAGCTATTTTTAAGGTTGTTTCAGCAGTAATATTTGAGCCGGTTCTTCCGGGCACATTGTACATTATCACAGGAACAGGGCAAACGCTCGCTATTGTTTTGTAATGCAGGAAAATTCCTTTTTGCGGAGGTTTATTATAATACGGCGAAACAGATAAAATTGCATCAACTCCTTCAAAATCGGTATTTTTAATAATGCTAACTATTTCACGTGTATTATTTCCGCCAAGACAAATTACAACTGGTGTACGTTTATCAACAATTTCAACAACAAAATTTACGACAGCAGTTTTCTCGTCTCTGTTTAGTGTATCATATTCGCCTGTAGTATCAAGCACAACAATATAATTAATATTGCCACTGATCTGAAGCTCTATCAGTTTTTGCAGGGATTTAAAATCAATAGCGCCATCTTTATGAAAAGGCGTAACAATAGCTGTGCCTGTGCCTTTAAATTTATTTTGCATTTTGATTTTTATTTATAATACTAAGGTATTTAATAATTTCTTTGATATAATTTTCAAGTCCGATTTCAGGATCAACATTAAGCATAAAATCATAAATTTCAGAATGCTTTTCACTATATCTTCCTACTTTAAATTTTGCCTTTGACAGTCCTGATATGTATATCAGGGGAAAACAATCGTATAAGCAAAGATCTATAATGATATCAAATTCTTCATTTATGAAATCAATAACTCTGGTTTTATTAGGTTTAAAATACCAATTGAGATCTCGTTTCGTAAAATAATCATAAAAAAGTTTCGGGAAGCAATAATGAGGCAAGCGGTTGTAGTTAACAAATCCTATTGCTTTAACAATTTTCTGATTTTCCTGAAAAAACCGGACAAAGTTACTTACAATAGCATAGGTTGCTTCGTCAGATGCATCATAAATCAACCCAACAGATTTTGCATCATCAATATTTATAACACACCTGTTGCGCTGAATTTTCGCAATTTCCTTTCGAAAAAAATAATTTCCAAAAGTTTGCCTTATATTTTCAATAAAAGTCACTGCTTTTCTATTAATTAAGTTTCAATATTCTGCCGGATGGTAAAAGTAATAATTTTATAAAATCAGAGATAAATTATTTTTTCTATATATAACAGTTTGTAATTTCACCAATGTACATCCTGTGATAATCCTTTAAAGGATAGACATCATGAATTTTTCTTTCAAGAAAATTTTCAGGTTTAATATCGTCATAATATATTTTTCTACATTCAATTACAAGCCTGGCTTGCTCAAAATAAACAGCACCATGTTCTGATTCAAGTGGAATTAAGCCCGTAGCTTTAATTTTATCGGTATTGCGTCCAGAATTGTTTCCACAGAAATTAAGTATATCCCTATGCTCTTCGTTATAGAATGTCAAAGTAAAATATTCGGATCTTTCAATAAATTGGTAAGTATGCCTCGTTGGCCTGATAAAACAGAAAGCAATCTGCTTTTTCCATAAAACGCCCAATCCTCCCCATGCAGCAGTCATGGTATTGAATGCATTTATTGAACCGGCTGTTATAAGCATCCAATCGGAATTCATCAGCTTAAACGGGTTGTCTTCAAGTTCTGTTGCATTTATTTTATTAAACACTTTTTTCATAAAACGATTTTTTTACGAAAATAATAACAAATATCAATATTTTTTCTGAATAATTTGACAGTTTGAGTGAATCGGGTTAATTTTACACAAAATTATATTCGTTTTGAAAATTACTTTTTTAGGGACAGGAACTTCGCAGGGAGTACCTGTAATTGCATGCACATGTAAGGTTTGCCAGTCGGGAAATGATAAAGACAAACGCTTGCGTTCTTCTGTAATGGTTGATACAGGGAAAAACATATTTATTATAGATGCAGGACCTGATTTTCGCCAGCAGATGTTGAGGGAAAAAGTAAATAAGATAGATGCTGTACTAATTACCCATGGACATAAAGATCATGTTGGAGGACTTGATGATGTTCGCGCTTTCAATTATTTTCAGAAAGGTCCCGTAAATGTTTATGCACAGGAAAAAGTTCTTAAAATTTTACAATCGGATTTTTTTTACGCATTTGAAGATGATAAATATCCCGGGGTTCCCGAAATCAATCTTCATACAGTAAAAAATAAAGCTTTTTCTGTAAATAATGAAAAGATTATTCCCATAGAAGTGATGCATTACAAGCTTCCTGTTATCGGGTACAGAATAAAAGATTTCACATACATTACTGATGCTAATTTTATTTCAGATAAAGAAATAGAAAAAATAAAAGGTTCAAAAGTCATTGTATTAAATGCACTCAGAAAAAAAAGCCACATTTCTCATTTTTCATTACATGAAGCCATTGAATTATTACAGCAAATTAAGCCTGAGCAGGCATTTCTGACTCATATAAGCCATCAGATGGGGCTGCATAATAAAGTTGAGAAAGAGCTTCCTCATTTTGTAAAACTAGCTTACGACGGTTTGATTTTAGATGTTTAATTTGCTTTTGCTGCTAAAAGACATTTTTCTTTTATATAGAATTATCGTATTTTAGCAAACTAAAATATTGATTATGTCAACCCAATCTATATCATTTGTCTATAGTAAGAAGGTTTTTATTTTAGCAGGAATGATAGTATTTTTCTTTTTTTTCGTTTCATGCAAAGACAAGAATCCGGAACAAAAAGAATATGATTCTTTAACATCCGGTCTTAAATACAAATCGTACAAAACATTATCTGAAAACTCAATTCCTCCGTTGATACTATTATATAATACCACAAACCATCCCGACAACCTTGAGATTTCTGAAAGCATCCTTCGTTTATTGTTAGGTTATTCATGGGCAGTAAACGAAAGGCCTGATTATGCTATTGCCGAAAGCAATATTATACTGGATATTTCGTCCGACGATAAAGATATGAAGCTCCTTTCACATTCGCTCGCAGCAATCTCTTTATATGAAAAAGGGTGGAAAACGCTGGCAGCTGATGAATCAAAAATCGGGAGCGCTTTGCTGAATAGAGTACCTATATCTAAAGGGACACAGCTTAAGATTATGACCTTTAATATGATACTTGGTACTCTTTGCATTTATGAAGAAAATTATCAGAGCGCGCGTTTTTATTTTGCCGAATTTAGTATAGCATCAGGAATTAATTGGCCATACTTAATTGCTGATGCCATGGCTGATATCAAAGAAGGTAAACTAAAACAGGGACTTAAAAAGATTAAAATTATTATTAAGAAAAAAGATGTCCCTGATTCTGTTCGCAAAGCGCTTTCAGAAACTTTAACAAAAGCAGAAACTCCAGCAGTATCTGTTGACTCAAAATTATTTTGGAACCACAACACTTCTATTGCTCTTTATAACGGACTAAAAAATTCTTCTATTTTAGGGATTGATAAGATTACTGACCTTTTGGATAACCTTGTCAGAAAATTAGAATTAGAATAAATAATAATATTAAAAATTGAAAGTAATACATCGTTTTCTTTATACAGTTAAAATTCTTTACCTGATTTTATTTTTCACACCTTTTTTCTTGTCAGCGCAAAGCGATACTATATTGTTTACTGACACTACTAACAGTGAAATGTTCCAGCAAATCAATTTTAGGAATAGAGATACAATATCAAAGGAAGATATTAATAAATATCTTTTGGAAAATGCAGAAACTGGGAATGTGGATGAGCTGTTAAAATATTTAAAACTGGGCGCAGATGTAAACACCAAAACTTCCGAAGGAGTTGCACCTCTTATGTTTGCAGCTCAAAACGGTTTTATTGATATTGTAAAAATTCTTGTTTTTAATGGAGCCGATGTTAATGCTCGTCCTGACGATGGCGCTACAGCGCTTATTGCAGCAACCCGTTTTGATCATGAAGATATTATGGATTATCTTATACAACATGGCGCAATGATTGAAAATAAAACCATCGACAGTGCCACCGCCCTTATTTATGCTTGTAGTTATGGATATTACATTGCTGCTGATATGCTTATTTTTTACGGTGCGAAAATTAATTATGACGCAAAAGACGGAATCACTCCATTACAAATTGCGTCCTTATTCGGAAAATATAATATTGTAGAATTATTAATAAGCAAGGGAGCGTATGTAAATGCAAAGGACAGTATAGGCTGGACAGCTCTTCATTGTGCCGCCTACAACAATCATCCCGATATTATAAAACTGCTTATTGAAAAAGGAGCTACCATTAACCAAAAGAATAAGGAAGGTTATACGGCGCTCGCCATTGCCAGTGAAACAGGCAATGCAGAAGTTGCTGATATTCTACTGAAACATAACGCGGATGCTTTACTTAAAACTAACGATAATGCATCTCCTTTCAAACTTGCATTATGCAACGATCAAACTTCTGTCCTTTCAACCTTGAAAAAGAACAACGTAAAAAAAGAAATACTTCCTGTATTTAATAATATACAGATATCTCCTATAGAATTTGACTTGAATAATCATGATTTTATGTATGGAATGCATTTGGGAATGCAGGATATTATGTACAATTTTAGTTTTAACCTTGGCTACAATACACGTATATGGGCTAACAGAACGCTTATCTCAACATCAACGGATAATGTTTATTACCAGTTGTGGGAAAACAGAAGTTTTTTATATTTTAATGTTGAGAAACTTTTTAAATTTTCTTCTTCAACCAATATTAAACATGGGATACTAATAGAGGGGAAAGAAATTTATACTTACGGGAAATATCGCGCATCGTTGAACAAACCAGATAAACAACTTTTATTTTCTCCGGGTATAGGTTACATGATCAGCTCTCATTCTGTCGGCGTTAAAGCATACTTTGAATATCTTAACCTAAAAATTAAAGATATGGCACCCTTGAGATTTAATGTTTCACTTTTCATTAATATAGATAGAAAAACTTATGGTTTCACGCATAAAGACACGAAGTGGTTATGAAAAATAATAATAATAAAAGTATATTCAGGAATGTATTCTTTAACTTTTTTGTTTTATTTACTGCCATCATTTTATCTTGTAAAGATAAAACTAATTACAATGTTGATTGCAGTACATACGACTATTCCGAATGCAATACAGCAGAACCATTTGAAGGACGATTATATATAAAGTTGACTAAAAACTCTGAAAATACTTCTGTCCCAATTACTATTTACTCAGGTAAATTTGAAGACAACAATATTTTTCTTCGTGATACTGTTACAAAGGATAATTATGACACTTTGCTGCCTGTTGGCAATTATTATTCAGTTGCAGCCGAATATAAAAAAGGTTCCTCGAAAATTATTGCTGTTGATGGTGGAAAAATTTTAAAAAGTAAAACCAACACTTGCGATTCTGTATGTTGGACGGTAACTACCGCAAAAGTTAATGTAAGGCTGAAATAAATAGTTCCCTTTGTAAATTTCAAATCAGCTTCTGCTCACTTATTCTTCTTTCGGTGGTCAATGATTATTTTAAAATTTGTTGTATCAAGAAAAGTATCGAACTTCATATAATCGTAATGTTTAGGGCGGTATTTTGATTCGAAGATATCTACGTGATATTCATCTTTAAAAACTTTCCATAATAATTCCGAACAATAGAAAGAAGTACTGTCAAAAAGGTTAAAAGAATTATCGAAAGGAATTTTTTTATCAAGATAATATTTTGCCCTGGTTCCTATTCTTGCCAAATCGGAATCGTTTTTGCCGTGCTTGTAACGTATTACAACTATTGATTTTTTTTTACTCTGATTGACAAATGTTGCGAGGTCCTGCCATTGAACGCCATCAACATCGGAAAGCGTTGAAGAAACCGAATGAATTACTATCCAATTACCTTTGTACTGAGTTAAAATTGCGCAATGAGAAAGCCCTGAACTGTCGTTTAGAGTTTCCACGATCATATCGCTCACAAAGCCATATCCATGCCTGAGAATAATATCGCCATCATGTAATAAAGAGATTTCTTTAGGAGAAAGGGTGTAGTTAGAAACTATTTGTTCCTGTCGACTATGGTAATCATAGATCAACAGGAACAAGTAGAAACTCAATGCCAAGCCTATTAGAGCAATGAAAAAAATAAAAAACTTTCTTTTCATTGTCAGGCAATTTTAAAATTATTATTTTTTAGTAGTATCCTGAACAGCGGTACTATCAGTTGGTTCGGTTGTATTCATGTCGGGAGATTCCTTTTTCATTTCAACTAACCATTTGCCATCTTTCTTTACTAAATCTAATTTTTTAGCATCGCCGTTTTCAGTATAATCACAAGCTGCTTTGTCACCATCTTCTTTGCATTTCATGTTTTCAATTTTGGCTTCTTTTGTCTGTTCGCCACCCATTTTGCTAAAGCTTTCTAACATATCAATAGAGGCTGCTGATTCAGTAGTAGCTAACTTTTTAGCGTCTGCAAATTCTTTTTTGTTGATGTGACCTAAGAATTTTTCTGCTACTTTTTCAGGAGTATCAGAACTTTTACATGCATTCATAGTAATCACTGCAAGTGCGATAACTGCTAATTTTAATAAATTTCTCATAGCGTTTTTTTGTTTTAAATTATTAATTTGATTGTTTTGGGTAATTATTCAATAGTTTAGCAAAATTAATATCTTTTTTTAAAAAACAAATAATACTAACTAAAAGTATTTTAACATTTATTAACATTTGGAAATTAACATTTGATAACCAATAAATTACAATAACTTTATTATTTTTAAAAATTAAAATTACAATAGGTAAATTCTTAATATTTTTCCATAAAATACTAATAAAATCAAATGCTTATGTAATTTTGTCAATAAAGCGCTTTGACTTTGATTAACATTTTTATACGAAATTTAAGTAAACGATTAAAAGAAACTTTACCTGGCGAACATGCTCAATTGCTTATGGGTTCGGGCATGCGCATGAAAGAGCTTCGCTTTATGCCTGCAAATGAGCATTCAAAAAAAAGCGGTGTAATGATCCTTTTATATCCAAAGTATGGGACTATATACTCTACTTTGATACTGCGCCCTAAATACAATGGCACCCACAGCGGGCAAGTTGCATTGCCTGGCGGAAAATTTGAAGTATTTGATAAAGACCTTACAGATACCGCGCTCAGAGAAACGTCAGAAGAAATTGGGATTGAAAGTTCAAATGTAAATGTAATAGGGCAGTTAACAAGATTATATATTCCGCCAAGTAATTATATTGTTTATCCTACTGTCGGGTATTTAAAAGCGGAACCTTCTTTTATTCCCGATAAAAATGAAGTAACCGAAATAATTGAGTATCCTGTTTCGACCTTGCTGAAAGAAGATATTATAAAAACAAAACTATTCAAGATCAATGAAGATATTTCTTTTACCGCACCTTATTTTGATATTAATGATCATGTCGTATGGGGCGCAACAGCAATGATATTAAGCGAATTTAAAGAAATATTGAAAAGTGTTTGGGTAATTTAATAGTAATATCATAAATAAAAACTTTTGGTGCAAAATGTGTACACCAGGCATTAAAAGCGATCGCACTAATACGGTTACCACGGCTTATTAATTTCCAAATAGGTCTGACAATTCGAGCCAGCGGTTGGATTTTTCTTCCAAAAGGTTTTCGATTTCCGTGTAACGTAAGCTATAGCTCAAAAAATCTTCGGGACTGCCTTCACCCTTGTTCATTTTTTCGAGCAAGATATTTTTTTCTGTTTCTAACCGGCTGATTTCAGTTTCCAAATTTTCAAACTCGCGGGTTTCTTTGTAGGTGGGCTTATGGCGAGTTTCTGTTTTGGAGTTATATTTGGCATTTTCTTTTTTCGGCTTTTCAATTTTTTTCTTATGTGCTTCGGCTTTCTTTTTAGTTAACACATATTCGGTATAATTGCCCGGAAAATCTTTGATCTTTCCTTTGCCTTCAAACACAAAAAGATGGTCGGTGAGATTATCCAAAAAATAGCGATCGTGAGAAATGATAAGCAAACAACCTTTAAAATCGTTCAGAAAATCTTCTAAAGCATTAAGGGTTTGAATATCCAAATCGTTAGTCGGCTCATCCAGAATCAAAAAATTCGGATTTTTCATCAACACCATAAGTAGCTGCAGCCGGCGACGCTCGCCCCCGCTCAACGTTGAAATGTTGTTGTACTGAACACTATGCGAAAACCCGAAATGATTAAGAAATTGCGATGCCGACAATTCCATTTTGTCTAATTTCACATATTCAGCCACATCTTTTACAGCATCAAGCACTCTTTTATCTTCTTTAAGCTGAATAGGCTCTTGCGAAAAATATCCAAAAACGACTGTTTGTCCTACCGAAATTTTGCCTTTATCTTGCTTTAAGTTCCCATTAATTAAATTAATAAAAGTTGTTTTACCAACTCCATTTTTACCGCAAACACCAATACGTTCGCCTTTTTTAAACGTGTATGTAAAATCATCAACTGCAATAAAATCGTCAAATGATTTTGACACATTATTCATTTCAAGTATTTTGCCTCCAATCCTGGTTTCGCTTACCTGTAAATTCAAATTGCCAGTATCAGTGTGTTTTCCGGCTTTTTCCTGAAGTTCGTAAAATGCCTCTATGCGCGCTTTGGATTTCGTGGTTCTTGCCTGTGGCATACGTCGCATCCAGTCGAGTTCTTTGCGATACAGGTTTCGGGCACGTTCAAGTTCAATCTTTTCATTGTCGAGACGTTCCTGTTTTTTTTCAAGATAATATGAGTAATTGCCTTTGTATCTAAATATGTTTCCGATCTCCAGTTCCATGATCTCGTTACATACGTTATCTAAAAAGTAACGGTCGTGAGAAACAAGGATGATGCTCAGGTTTTGTTTGGAGAGATATTCTTCCATCCATTCAATCATTTCAATATCGAGATGATTGGTAGGTTCATCAAGTATCATCAAGTCGGTATCTTCTATAAGGACTTTTGCCAGCGCCAATCGCTTACGCTGACCACCCGACAATTCGAAAACAGGCTGGTTGATATTGGAAATTTTTAGTTGCGACAGAACTTCTTTTATACGACTTTCAAAATCCCATGCGCTTAAGCTATCCATTTTATGAGTGGCATGTTCAAGCTTTTTAATTAATTTGGATTGATTTCCGGCATTGCTTTGATTTTGAATATTAATTTCATCGAGGATGGCTTCGTAGTTTTTTATTGCCAGAATAAATTCGTTTTCGGAATTTAAAATAGCATCAATAACAGATAAATTTTCAGGGAACAATGGATTTTGAGGCAAATACGAAACACGGATATCATTGCGCATAATCACGGTGCCGCTATCCTGAATTTCGTTTCCTATAATTATGTTTATCAGTGTGGTTTTTCCGGTACCATTTCGGGCTATCAGAGCTACTTTCTGACCTTTATCAATACCAAAAGTAATATTTTTGAAAAGCAATTTTTCGCCATAGGTTTTTGAAAGATTTTCGACAGTAAGATAATTCATGGGGTTTTTAAAACTAATACAAAACTATGAAATATATCGCAGCAAACAATAATTGCAATGATTTCAACATGCAAACACAAAAAGCAATAATTAAAATTAAATTGAGATAATTCTTACAGTGGCATAATCGATAGGTATCTTCAGGGTTTCAATTAATTCAATTTTGTTTATAATGGAAAGGAAGCACCTGATATTTCCGGCATGAGTAATTATAAGTACTGTTTTATAATTTGTTTTTATAAGTTCTTCATAGAAATCTTTTACTCTTTTATTCATTTCCAAAAAACTTTCTCCTTCGGGAGCACTAACATTAACAACGTCTTTAGCCCACGCATCAAATTCTTCTCTGTCAATATCGTCCCATCTTTTCATTTCCCATTTTCCAAAGTTCATCTCCATTAACCTTTCATCAAATCTGCAATGAGGGATTAGTTTTGAAAAGAAAACAATTTTATCGGCAAGCGCTCTGCATCTTTTCAATGGGCTTGAAAACACTATGTCAATTTCACCAGGCAGCGCCCTGATTATGTTTTTTGATTCCTCAATAAAATTATTATTTAACGGAATATCCGATCTCCCATAACATATCCCAGCCTCAATTTCAGGAGTGGTGTGCCTTATAATATATATGTCCATAAAATCAAAAAACTTAAATAAAATACAATTTCACAAATTTGCTGAGTAGCGCCAAGGCAATCGCCGGTATAACCGCCAACCTGTTTTTTAAAATAAACTTCTAAAATCCACTTTGCAATAAACACGGGAATAATAAGTAAAAAATAATAAACATTCCAAAATAAAAACAGAGGGAGTATGCCAAATAACCCTGCAACTACCATGTCGGTGTAAGATATTTTTTTTATAACATGGATCACTTTGCTTTGATCTTTGTTCCGCACATATTCAAGTGACCTCATTATTGTAACTGCAGTAAAACGGCTTAAAGAATGTGCAGCAATCATTACAAATGGCAGCATTTTAACATTCATTTCATTTAGCAAAATAAATTTAAAACCTAATATCATTATTAGTCCGATAGTTCCAAAAGCACCAATATTACTATCCTTCATTATCTCAAGTTTTCTTTCCCTGGTTCTGCCACCGCCAAATCCATCGCATATATCAGCAAGCCCGTCCTCGTGAAATGCGCCCGTAATAAAAAGGCTTGTTATCATCGATATTACTATACTTACAGAAACAGGAAATATAAAACTGCAACCATAAAATAATAAAGCAGAAAGCCCGCCCACAATAATTCCGACAAGAGGAAGATAGCGCACAGCCTTACTTGCTGCATCTTTGTAATTTTCAATGCTTACCTTAACAGGTATTCGGGTAAAAAACATTAATGAAAATAAAAAAGCCCTCATCGTTATTTAAAATTGTTCAATGCGATAATCGAAATTATTTATTAAACTAAACTACCGGAAAATAAAAAATGAACACTCCTGCCTGCTTTCTATTAGCCTTCGATAAACTCAGGCTGACATTACTCAGGCTGACATCAAATATATCACAACTAATAATTCAAATAATTTTTTCTTATGCCTTATCAACTTATAACTTATCACTTACAGCAGCACTTTCGAAACTTGCCATTTCATTTAAAAAATTCACAGCAGACTGAACTACAGGAAAAGCAATTGCAGCGCCGGTTCCTTCGCCTAACCGCAAATCAATATCGAGTATAGGTTTAGCTTTAAAATAGTCGAGCATTATTTTATGTCCGCTCTCATTTGACCTATGGCAAAAAATACAATTCTTCAACACATTTTTATTTACATGATAAGCAGCAAGTAGAGCAGATGTTACAATAAAACCATCAACCAGAATTACCATATTTAATTCAGCAGCTTTAAGCATAGCGCCAGTAATCATTGCTATTTCAAAGCCTCCAAATGTTGCTAAAATTTCTTTTGCATCATTCGAAATTTTATGCTTATCAATCGCTTTTTGCAAGATTGAGATTTTCTTTTTTAATCCTTCGTCATTATGTCCTGTGCCTCTGCCGGTACATAATTCAATAGGAACATTGCAATATTTACTCATCAATAAAGAAGCAGATGAAGTATTACCAATACCCATTTCGCCGAAGCCTATAATGTTGCAACCATTTTTATTTTCATTTAAAACTATCTCTCCTCCCCTTTCCATTGCTTCATTACATTCGCTGATCTTCATTGCAGGTTCTTTTAAAATATTGTTTGTACCTTTTCTGATTTTAGCATTAATAAAATCTGTTGAACCATCAAAATCAGCATCAACTCCTGCATCCACAACTTTTAATTTTATTTTATTTTGCCTGCAAAAAACATTTATTGCTGCTCCGCCATTCAGGAAATTCAATACCATCTGTTTTGTTACCTCTTTCGGAAAAGCGCTTACCCCTTCGTCAGTAATTCCATGATCGGCTGCAAAGACAATGATTGCCGGATTTTTCAACGAAGGTGATAACGTATTTTGTATAAGCCCAACCTGCATTGCAATATTTTCAAGCAATCCCAGTGATCCAACCGGTTTGGTTTTTTGATTTATTTTGTTTTTTAATTCCTGAGTTAAGTCCATTTTATTTTTATTTTAAATTTTGTTTTTATTTTTATACTTCGACTGTTTGAGTTTGCGATATTTATATAATCTAAAATGTGCAAACTCAAACGCTCAGTATTACTGAATCTAAGCATTTTTGTTTTACAAAACTGCAAAGGTTCAGTATATTTTTACCGGAATTCCCGAAACCATCAAATAGGCTTCATCCGAAAGTTTTGATATATGTTGATTCATCCAGCCCTGAATTTCCGTGAATTTTCGTGTTGTTTCGGTTGTCGCATGAACACCCATTCCAATTTCATTTGAAATTACAATTAACGTAAAATCTTTTTTTATAAATTCATCAAACTCTGCTTTAGCCTGATCAAGGGCTTTTTCAGGATCAAAATCAGAATCGTTATAAAAATTAGTCAGCCATAATGTGATACAATCAAGAACAACAACCTTTCCTGAAAGATCATGTTTTGAAATATTTTTTTCTTCTTCTATTGTGATCCAGTTTTCATTTCGTTCGCTTTTATGCCGTTCAATCCGCTTTTTAAAATCGCCGTCCCAGGCTCTAGCAGTAGCAAGATAAACAGGATTGCCGGAAAGATTTAATGCAAGCTTTTGAGCAAAGCTGCTCTTCCCCGATCGTTCACCGCCTGTTATATAAATTATTTTTGCCATTATTCTTTATCAATCAATTCACAAAACCAAAACCCGCCAGTGTAATTATATTCTTTATATTCTTTGTGAATATATTTTTTCTCGCCAATATTAAAATTAATTGGTTTCTCGAAAATTGGTCCATCAAAAACAAACGTATGAAATTCACCATTTTCGCCACAAGGGTCAACGCCTTCAGGTAAGTCATCAATAAAATTTTTATCAACCATTCTTCCGACAAATGATTCATCAAGATATTTTTCGTTTACACAAACTACTATGGCTTTAAATCCGAGCCCGATAAATTCTTCAACTAATTTTCCTGAATCTATTTTCCACAAAGGAAGAACACATTTAATATTAAGTTTCGATAATTGCTTCTCGCGATATTCCTTTATATCTTCCAAAAAAATATCTCCGCTGATACAATAATCTATGCCTTCCTTTTTCTTTTCAACCCAACAGTCGTTCATCATATTTTCGTAAACCTGGTTTGAAACTTCATCGGGCAACATTATTTTTATGAGAGGAATACCAATGCTTTCAGTTTGTTTTACAAGCAAAGATTCTCTGACACCGTGAGCTGAAATTCTCTTGTATTTTTCATTCAGCGTAGTAACAAGATATGAAACTTCAAATTCTTTTTCAGAAAGGATTTTATATAAAGCAAGAGCGGAGTCTTTACCTCCGCTCCAGTTAAAAATAGCTTTTTTCATTAGATGGCTTTAAGAGCAACAGGAAATCTTTTCTGTGCAAACTCAAAAATACCAAACAATAATGCCGAATAGAAAAGGTTACCGCATATGGTTCCCCAGAAATAAGGAATAGCGGCAATATAGCATGTAGTAAGTCCGATTGCATTATGCGGGTATATATTCATGATGTTTGGAACTGCCCAAACGCCAAAATTTGTAATTATAAAAAATAAAACCGATGCAACTATATTAGCTTTAAAGACCGAAGAAACTTTTACTTTTTTAATAAGTGCGCTGCCAACTATCACATTCAATGCAAATGCGCCATAAACCCAAATAGCCAATTCATGGAATAATACAAATTTTTGATAAAATGCAAAGTTTACTACGATATCGCTAATAAATAATGCAGCAAGCGGTATAAGAAAACACTGCCATCTTTTCCCAAAATAAGCGCCTCCGAAAATTGCCATTGCTCCTATTGGTGCAAAATTTTGAGGTTGTGGAATCAGCCTGAAAATACCGGCAGCAAGAACAATGATACACAAAGTTCCGAATCGCGCATTCAAATAATTTTTTTTCATACTTTTTAGTTTTTTAGGTTATAAAATTATAAATTTATTTTTAAAATC
>CAINEZ010000604.1 GCA_903847905.1 uncultured Bacteroidota bacterium | reverse complement strand
TTTGTAACCTCATACAAAAAGATATATCTTATTCCCAAAGAAATCGAACTATATTTATTGCGTTACTTATCCGAATAAATAAAAGCCTTTATATTTAAAAAATTGATATAATTTCTGATTGATCAGTTAAATAATCTTTGTAGAACTAAATTAAAAAAAATGACTCTTAATAAGAGAATAAATTTCTTATTGATTATTTTTTCATTCTTAATTAATTTTTCATTCTCCCAGGAAAAATATGTAACGTATGGTATTGCCACATATTATTCCGATGCTTTTCAGGGAAGAAAAACCACAAGTGGAGAAAGTTACAACAAAATATTATATACTGCCGCTCATGCTACGCTTCCGTTTCAAACACTTGTAAAGATCACGAATTTAAAAAACAATATTTCTGTTGTGGTAAAAATTAACGATCGCTGCCCTAAATATTGCAACCGTATTATTGATCTTTCTAAAGCTGCGGCAAAGAAACTTGAAATAATAAATTCGGGAATTGCAAATGTAAAACTCCAGGTAATAACTGCCGCTGATCTGAATATGATGATTAATACTCCTGATAGTGTATTCAAGATGCCGGTATCAGATACTACGGGTTCATCAAAAAATATATTGAAGCCTCGTAAAATTTATATGACAGGGTTCGTAAAAAATGTATTCAGTATTTTCAAAAATCCCTTTTTCGTTATTTTATACTTCAGTTAAACTAATTAATCCCGCAACTGTAAAAGCAGGATTTTAATATGTAAATCCCTTAGGGTTGAATTTCCATTTCCCATTTTTAATTCCAATTTCTGAAATATTAAAATTAGTAAATTCTTTTCCGTTCGATTCAATAATTGTATCAGCCATGTTTATTACATCAGAAGCGGAATTTTTTACCGGACTCATATTGTTTTTGATCATAATAAAAACATCAGGGATTACAACTTTTCGCAGACTGTTCGATTCGCAAACAATAAAAATATTTTTATCTAATTGAAGAATTAATTCGTGAATTGCATTATTCAGACACTCTATCTTCGACTTAATCCAGTAAACTTCTTTTGCTCCGGCAACAAGCATTTTAGAAGTATTTTTCCCTGCAGAATTATTTGCGTCTTTTTCAATAATAAACTTTTCTTTAAGATGAATTTGATTTTGTCCATGAAATTGTTCATCATTTCCGTAATATGTACTTACTTTTAATCCAATAATTTTATATTCAGGACTAAATTTTTCAATCAGCATGGTAACAAGTTCGGTCTTACCTGAATTTCTTCCGGTAGCGCCTATCAATATAAGTTTTTCAATACGGATCATTTGAGATAAAAAGAAAACCTAAACAAATGTATTGCTTTTAAGTGAAATGAGATATGCGGTATGTTTTTTTATTTTTGAATAGATTTATTTAATGGTCATTGATTGCATCTGTATTTTTTTGCAAGGTCAACAAGTTTAAATATGCCACTTCTTTATTATGCATCACTTAAAAAGTAAATGTACGCAATACAAAATCATTTTCTTATTGAAGTAATAGGCTGCCAAGATTCCAGTGCGGTAAGATTTTCCACTTCATAATACTTTGTAACTTCAATACTGTACTCCGGATAGCGAGAATCAAATTTATTTTTTAAAAAATAAAAATCATCCTTACCGTATTTATAGTTTTTTGAGCTGGCATAGCTAAGAAGTTTTATCTCATCATACAACCTCTGATAACGCTGTTTGCTCATACTTCCTGGCCAAGTTTTGAGAAGAACCAGACAATTATATTTTGGAAGTAATACCTGACGAGGAAGAGGGGTAGGCGAGTATGGATCCAGTACCAGAAAACCTGCCCTTTCAAGATTCCAAGATAGTGTACGGGTATGGCATAAAATTATGAGACTGCCTTTGCATTTTTTATTCTCAATACTTAAATCTTCCAAAATTTGCTTAACAGGCAAATTATATTCATTCTTAGTCGTATTTCTGTGTGTCATAATATTAATATCGCCACACACATTGCTTATCGTTAAAAAAGTGAGAAAAAGTAAAAACAGCTTTTTTTGAGGTAATTCAATTTTTGCAGTCGAAATCCAAAAAGCCTGCCATGGGCTAATTATCACTAAGTTCCTAAATTTACCAGCAATCCCTATAAAAATTGATAAAATCGCTGCCAGTGAATAAGGAGCAAAATACTTATTTTTAATGTTAACCTGTAAGTTAGAATATAAAATGGTTATAAAAATTCCTATAGTGGCTATACCTGCTAAAATTCCCGGTATTGATAATGGAAATACGCCCTGGTTGCTTATTTGAGCTGAATAAAATCCAATTAGACATTTATAAAGCGATGATATTTGATCTTTTTTATTATGGATGTGAACATTTAAGAATACAGAAAACTGATATGAATAAAGAATAAGAAATAAAAATCCATACCTGATAAAATTTTTTATTTTCTCGTTAGTTTTTTCATTGCTTTCAATCCAATATAGTAACAATATTGGGATTGCAACAATAAAAACCGCATAGCCAAGATAACCCAAAAGTAGCAAACCCCCAAAACATTTTGCCCAATATTGCCACCCCTGCTTTAGTGGAACAATACTCAACCAAATCAGAATCGGTACAAAAAAAGCATACCACCTAAGGCTAGTGCACCAAATCAAAATCGCAGGATTCAGTCCTAATAAAATAAAAGAAACAACACCTGCAAATTTACCGTGTCTATTGTTAATCGATACAATGGCATATATCAGTGATGTTGCCGTAATTAATGATATGACCAGCCTCACAAAATTCCACTTACCGATCATTACAAAAAGAAGCCAGTCAATAAAATATGAGCCAGGTGGATTAACCTCATTTGATTGGACATAATCTAAAACTCCAAATCCAAATTTTGTAATAAGATCAATATTATAAAATTCATCGTCGTATCCAAAAGATGAGTATCCAACTAATCCATATAAAACAAACAAGACTATACCAAAACATAGGAATATATACTTTTTCATAACATCATTCTTTATTCATATTTTTCTGATTTTAATGAACGGTAAATACTTTATAGTTCTGTTTACTACTGTACACTTTTATTAAAATCCAGTAAACACGGGCATTTTGGAACGTGTTTAATTTGATAAATCAAGTACCTTATAAACTTGCTTAATCCATTTAGTACTCCATCTAATACTTCTAATCCTTTTCTAAAGATTG
>CAINEZ010000603.1 GCA_903847905.1 uncultured Bacteroidota bacterium | reverse complement strand
CAATCTTTAGAAAAGGATTAGAAGTATTAGATGGAGTACTAAATGGATTAAGCAAGTTTATAAGGTACTTGATTTATCAAATTAAACACGTTCCAAAATGCCCGTGTTTACTGGATTTTAATAAAAGTGTACAGTAGTAAAGTAAAAGTGTTATTACCTTCTTTTAATAGATAACTAAATAATGTGGTGCCTAAAGAATTATAAATTTCTAATACTCCCATTTCACTCTTTGGAATTTCATAACTAACAGTCATATTGCCGTTGTTGGGATTAGGAAATATAATAAGATTCAATTGTTGAGAATTAGTTGCCTGAATTTCTTTTACAGGTTCTGTTGGTTGATTCTGATTAGGTATTTTCATTTGATTTTCATTGATACCATCACAGGTAGTTACAGGGGCAGCAATATAAGCATAAAAATTTGATCCCGCTTTTGCATCAAATCCTGATTCTATATTTATTGATTGCCCTGCTTTAAAAGTTACGTTAGCGCCGCTTTCCACTACAAAATCACCCGTAGAAATACTTGGGTTAGGGTTTACATTATTTCCGGCAGTGATAGTTTTGTTTGCAATATAAGTACGAGTATCAGTAATATCTTTATCTTGCAGATAAACATTATCCGTAAGCATTGCATTTAAAATTGTATTAATGAAAAGGGGTTCGCTTGGTACAATATCATGCCATGATGTTACGACGGGTTCTATAGTTTTTGAACCGGGAAGTCCTGCAGAAACAAATTTAGAAGTACCGCCAACATATGGCTCATCCAAAGCGCTTACATAAGGAACGTAACAAGGATGTGACAGGCGGGTCATTGTGATTGTTGGATATAGTGGTTTAAACGCTGGAACCATTAATGGTAATCCACCCACAAAAAGGGCTGCTGTCGGGACAATAAAATTTAACATCCAATCAACATCGGGAGGTAAAATAGGTATTAATTCAGTAACAGGACCCATATCTGTCAAAAATGTCGGCAAATAAGAGCCGGGTTGTTCTTCATTAGGTTGCAAATCAAAATTTTTGGGAAGTTGCAAATTGACATAAGTACAATTACTCTGGCAAGCTATAGACAGCCAAGTGCCTGAATTGGGATTGGGATGAGGGTTAGAAAAAGAAATTCCGATATTAACTGTTTGGTGAGGATAGCCATCACCATTCAAGTTATTTAATTCGTTATAAAAAGCAGTATGCATGTTTCCACTAGGGTCATACGAATTATATGTAAGAAGTTCTTCTGCCGCAATATTGCTAACAGCATATGCTTGAAATGAATTTCCTCCATTATCATCAATACTTCTTTTACGAAAATCTTGCAAGGGTTGTGAAAGAACAGCGCCCTGATGAGGAGAATCAAAAGTAACGAATTTAGATGCCGGCAATGGATTCCCCTGTCCTTCTGCTTTTGCAAAAGCATAGCGCGCAATAACTCCACCCATGCTTACTCCACTTGCAACAATTTTTTGATTGCCATTGATGCTTGATATATATTTTACTGCAGAAGCAAAAACTGCTGCATTATTTCTTATGTCCTGCCCTCCATTACCGTAATTTAAAAAATATGCATTAAATCCTTTTGTGAGCATGCACGTAACTAATTCTTCTGAAGCAGCATAATAAAATTGTATTTGTTTCATATTGTATGGGTCGAACCCTTCTGATAGCATCATGGGAACTTCATTGCCTGGGTCATTCCCAGCCCACAAACGTAAAGTATTACAATAATTATCTTTATATAAATGTTGGGAAGCAGGAATAATATAAACATCAAAGATGCGTGTATAGATACCTCCATTAGTAGCATCTATCCATTTTACTTGTAAAGTATGTTGCCCTCCAACATCATTAAAAGTTGAAGAAGACCCATACCACACAACATCAGCTTTCACTCCTCCGTTTGAAGAAGCGTCAAATATTGTATTGTATCCCTGATTATCTATATTTACATCTATATGTGAGATAAATGGATTGGTGTTTGCTGTCGCGCTGGATGCATTGCGAATTGTAAAATTAATAATATGATTATTCTGTTCAAGTACAACAAATCTTTGTTCACCAGGAACAAGATTTAAATGAACTCCTTGTATTATGTTGCTTTCTTCATGCCAAACATAATCATCGGAATTACTGGAAGTTGATGTAATATCAACATACTCGGGACTGGTCATGTATTGCCAATCCCTACTAAGCACACTCTGTGGAGTATAAATTGTAAAAGAACCGAAATTCCATTCCTTAGTGTTTTTTATTCCTAATATATAATATATGGCTTTAACATGATAATAGTAAGTGGCACCAGGAGTAAACGGACCTGTATCCTGAAAACTATGATGGCAGTTTCCAGTACAACTGCCACTTATACTTGAAGTCAATTCATCCCAATTGACATTATCCGTACTTCGCATTACGTCCCAATGATTAACATTGATTTGAAAAGATTCCCAGTCTAAATTTATATACGAAACATCCATAGATGTACAATAATTTGAATACACGATTGTATTATAATAAGACATACTTGTTACCTGTGCATTACTTTCTTTAAAAAGAAAAAGAGTAATGAGCATAGTTAAGATTTTAAAAATTATATATATTTTTCTCATATATTTTATTTTTT
>CAINEZ010000602.1 GCA_903847905.1 uncultured Bacteroidota bacterium | reverse complement strand
TTTTCAATAGCAACTTTTTTATCATAAATATTTAGCTTTTGAAGCTGTTCTGTTTGTCCCACATAATATTTATAATAGTTAGAAATTTCAAATTGTTTTTGCAAATACTGAATCCTTACTTCAGCGCTGGCTTTCATGTCCTCGCCCATTATGGCAAGTCGTTTTTCCCTGATCTTTATAATTGGAGGATTGTATTTCTCAAGCGCATACTTTACGGCATAAGAAGTTGCAAAACGATCGGTTGTAGCAGGAAAGCCTAATACTAAAGCGAAATCATCCTTTTTAACTCCTTTTAGCGATATAGGAAAAAAATGTTTAGGTTTAAAAGGAATATTCTTCTTAGAATATTCCGCAGGGCTTCCATCGGGTGACATATATACACGAAATATTGAGAAATCACATGTTTCGCGGGGCCACATCCAATTATCGGTATCGGATCCAAATTTTCCAATGGACTCGGGAGGAGCGCCAACAAGCCTAACATCTTTGTATGTTTGGGTTACAAACATGTAAAATTCGTTTCCTTCAAAAAATGGTAAAATTTTTGCATTATAAATAGTGCCTTTAATGGATTCCTTTTCAATTACACTGCAAATAGAATCTACAATCGCTTTACGTTTTATTTCAGTCATTTGATAATTAATATTGGGCAGTATTTTTCCAGTAACATCTTCCAGGTAAATAAGAAATGTAACAGAAAGTTTGTCATTTCTCAGTTCTTCAATTTTATCCTTAGCCCAAAAACCATCTTTTAAATAATCATTTTCAAGAGTGCTATGATCCTGAATATATCTATATCCACAATGATGATTGGTAAACATGAGACCATCACCGGATACCATAGTACCTGTGCAAAATGCATTCATTGTACCGTTGTTCAGGGAAACTGTAGCGTCTTTAAGGCTAGAATGATTAGCGCTGTATATTTCATCTGCCGTAAGGTGACATCCCATTTTCTGCATATCTACATAGTTAAGCCGATCTATAAGTAATGGGAGCCACATTCCTTCATCTGCCTTTAATTTTAAATTTAAAAAAAATGAAGAAACAACAAATAACAAAAAAATTTTTTTTGTCATAGCTTTAAAATTTTAGAGATTAGTTAATTTAGTTTCGATAACGATAAAAATAGAAAATATAGCGACAAATGTAATTTTTTTTTTATTTCGTTTTTATTTTTAACATTAAAAAAATAATTTTTTGTTAACAGTTTACACACATAATACTTATTTATAAACTGTAAAATATTTGTAGCAATCTCTAATTACTTGTTGTTTGATGAAAAGAGGAATTCCTTTTCTTCTCTTGATAAGCTGCTGTAGCCATTTTTTGATATTTTATCAAGAATGGCATCAATTTTTTTTTGTTTTTCAGCTCTTATTTTATTGTATTCGTCATCAGTGAGCGGACGATTTTTTTTATATTCAACTTTCAGTTTCGACTTAGGCTTTAAAATATTTTTTAAAAAATTATTTACGGGATTAAATATTTTGTAAATATCGCGGTTCCCTTTAAGAAACAAGATATATGCAAACCCCCATAATGCGCCGCCAAGATGAGCGATATGCCCGCCGGGATTTTCTTTTTCAATACTGAGGACATCAATCAGAACAAAAAATAATGCAATGTATTTCATTTTTACTCTTCCAAAAAGAAACAGATTTACCGAGTAATCGGGAATATAAAAAGCGATGGCTACAAGCACAGCCAAAACTGATGCTGAGGCGCCAAGCGCCACTGAATATTTTGAAACTTCGCTGAAAACAGGAAAATAATTAAAAGCAAGAATGTAAATTAATGCTCCCGTAATTCCGCCGAAAATATATGTGCTTAACAATTTTTTCCCGCCGAGGAATTGAAGAAACAACGTACCTCCGAAATACAGCATGATCATGTTAAAAAGGATATGAAAGAAATTTTCCTGCAAAAACATGTATGTGAAAACCGTCCATGGTTTATTCAGCAAGGCTTCCGGATTTGATGGAACGGCAAACCATTCGGTAAATAATGAGTAAGCGCGAGGTATTTTGTAAAGGCTGAAAAATAAATTAAAGATATTAGCAATAATAAAAACAATAATATTGATCAAGATCAGTCGCGACAGCATATTGCGACCGAGAAAAAACTTTTTAATATTTTCAAATGGCGATTGATTGTACATATTTATGATGATAGAGTTATTGTTTGTAGTTTGTGGTTCTTAGTTTGTTGGGTTTAATGATAAGTGGCTGCTTTAAGTACCGTCATAGAAAGCACTATCGAGTCTGCCGTAATAACGATTCAAATAAACAAAAAAGTTTCCGTCAACCACCCCCGATAGCTATCGGGACCGCCGCTGATTGCAGACCGAAATTGTGTGCAGTGCTGAATATTTTTTTATTTACCAATTCAAATGATTCGAATATAAAGTCTGAGGTTGTCCAATTAAATTGATGTCGAACTTTAGAGAAGGTTCAACTTTTGTACTCGCATTATGAATTCGAAAAGAAATTTGCCAACCTTCGTCACAAGTCAAAATCAAAGTATTTGTCGAATTGGGCTTTTGTGAAAATTCAATAATTCTTGAGGGAAATTTTAGTTTGGTAACTTTAAATTTAGGTTTTATTTTGGAGGCGGTTTTGTTTAGAGTACCATGAAGATTGAATCCATATATTTCAGATTTGTTAGCCCGTTTAATAACTTTATAAAAGTCTTTGTTACCGATAAGATAATTTAAAAGTTTAGCAGGCACTATCGTAGGATTTACTTTGTCTAGTCTAATCATCTCGTCTTGAAATGCAGCAAGAATAGGGGCGTAGAACCTTTTATGTTTGTCTTTAAGATTTCGCCATAATTCAGATTCATGTTGTAGTGTTCTTAGTTCTGAGAAAACGGGAGCAACTTTATCAAAATAAATTTTACTGCAATTTAAATCTACCCATTCTTTCCCAAAATCAATATGATCAGAGAGTCTAGAATGTTTTACAGCGTTATGATTATTTTTTGCTGAGATTCCTATTTCCCAATTTTGTGATGAACGAATAAAAAGAATATCACGAACATCTCCTTTCATCCCTTCATTATCAGAAACAATTTTCAAAGTCAAAACATCAGAAGTTGAAATAGGATTTTCTAATTTCGGCTCTATCTCAATAATATGTCTAAAAGCTGCGTCAGCAGCTTTTAGATATTTTCCTTTTTCTGTATCGGAAAAAAGATTAAAGCAATTTTTTGCTACAATATAGGAACTGTCTTCAGTTACAATTATTTCATGATTTTGGGAAAGAATATCAAAAGAAATTTTTAAAAGAGCATATTCAAATGCTTTTCCTGCTTCAGTTTGTGTTGGCATTTTAGTATATTGTTTGTCCTTTTATTTTATAATCCTTACTGAAAATTAATACTTCTTTTGATGTCTTGTCGCTTGACATACCATATTTCCAGTTAGGAGTCAAGATATGAAAACCAGAATAAAGTTCGCGAATTTCATCACAGTCATTGTATGATAATATCCAATGTTCTCGTTTCTTTAATAAATATGCTAATGCTTCATGGTCGAAGTCTTTGTGCGCATCTCCTTTTTTACCATAAAGCGAACTTTTAATTAAATATGGTGGATCAAGATATGCAAAAGTATAAGGATGATTTTTTAATGATTGTTGAAAACTCGCAATCTCAATTTTGATGTTGGGATTAGAAAAATATCGTAATCGTTCAATTGATGAAAAAGTAAATCTTGGGTGATCTGGCGACATGCCACCTGATAAAGTTGCTCCAGAAAAAGATGAACGATTTAAAACATAATAAACAGCAGCTCGTTGTAGTTTAGTCTTGAATTTAGTTTGAATTTGTTGAAGTTCATAAAATTTTTCTTTTGGCAAAGGAAAATATTTTTCGACTTCACGAGCTAAATCATTTGGTTGTTTAATCAAACATTGCCAAAATTCAACTAACGGGGAAAATATGTCATAACCAAAAACAGTTGTTCCTCTTGCTGCAACATGTAGTTCAATAGAACCGCCTCCAATAAATGGAGATAATAAAATGTCTAAATTTTTAGGGAAGAATCGAGTAATGAAATCCACACCCCTTGTCTTTCCGCCTGGATAACGAAGCAATGATTTGTTACTAAAATTAAAGTCAATATTTTCAGTCGGGTTATCTGAATAGTCAAACAAGTTAGCATCTTCTGAATTAGGGTCAAATTCAGTAATAGTCGATTCGAGTAATTTTGTCTTTGTCATACAACGTCAAATGTACAAAAAAAATAAACGAAATAAATAGCCTGTCCAATATTTTTTAACAGCATTGCACCCAACTTGTTTATAGCTGTAATAAAAGTACAGCAATCCAACACCTAACTTAGTTGGCTATGTACAACTTTTGTACTTTTTATTTATCCGTTTACAAATAATTAATCGCCTGATATTATTAATTACAAAATTAAATCACTCTCCATGCACATATCTAAAAATATCTATTCTTTATTTTTTTATTCCAGTATATTATCATGATAAAACCAAACAGCATTCCCCCGAGATGCGCGAAATGGGCAATATTGTCGCCTGCATTGTTTGCAATACCGGAATAAAGTTCAAAAGCTCCATAACCAATAACAACCCATTTTGCCTTAATTGGAAAAGGGAAAGGTATTATAAAAAGTTTTGTATTTGGGAATATCATTCCGAAAGCCAGTAATATTCCGAATACTGCTCCCGATGCACCAATAGTTGAAGAATTGTATAGTTGGTTAAGCTCAGCCATTGAAGGATTAATGAAATTTTTATTTTCCTGTATAATTTTATATCCTTCGTTTAACACAGTACTTATTTGTTCCTGAGTCATTGATGCTTCAAGATGCAATAACTGAAAATAATTGATTGCCATTTGAATCAATACAGCGCCAATTCCTGTTATCATGTAATATGTAAGAAACTTTTTAGGACCCCAGAAGTTTTCAAGCACATTCCCAAACATCCAAAGCGCAAACATATTTAAAAAGATATGCCCAAACCCCCCGTGCATGAACATATATGTTATAATCTGGTATGGTTTGAATAGGGTTGAACCAAAATAATGCATTCCGAATATATCAACCAGGTCAATTTTAAATACTCTGTCAAATGCCATTGTGGCAAGAAAAAATAAAATATTAATGATCAGTAAATTTTTTACAACCGGCGGAAGTATTTTAAAGCTTGTAGGTTTGAATTGTTCCATTTTTAATTTTGTCTTCGGATATAAGTAATAAGAAAAAAATAAATTACTATTTTTTTGTTAATAGTTTTTTAGTCTTTAGTTATTGTTAAAATAGTTGCCGGTTTTGCTTCGCAAGCATTACTATTGGGTATGTTATTCTTACAGCTAAACTATAACAAAAAACCGAATAACCAAAACAACCATAACCAATAACAAAATAACTAAAACCAATAACAAAAAAACTAATAACAATAAATTAATATATACACTTTGCTTATCTGAATTTAGTTTCTAACTCTTCCATAGAAATTATAATAATAGTCGGCTTTCCTTCAATAGAAGAGTAGGGGAGTTTACAAGCAAAAAGCTGATCTATCAATGAACTCATTTCTTCTTGTTGCAATATTTTTCCGCGTTTAATTGACATATTTTTCGCTAATGCTTTTGCAATAATTTTATTTCTTTCGTTCCCGATTGTACTTTGGCTTTGCTTATAATTTTCCAGTAAACTTTCTAATGTTTGTTTGATGTTGCTTTCAGGAAGGTCGGCGGGAATACCATTTACTACAAAAGACCCGTGTCCAAATTCATCAATATCGAAACCAATTGCTTTCAGGTCGCCGGAAATTTCTTTCATCAATGATGCATCTCCATCCGGAAATTCTACTACCTGTGGGAAAAGTTGCTGTTGCTGTGGATGCGATTCTTTTTTCTCTAACAATTGAATGAAATGTTCAAACAATATTCGTTCATGAGCCAATTGTTGATTAACAAGCATGATCCCCGATTTTACTGAAGTTACAATATAAGTATTATGCAACTGCAAAAGTTGTTTTACATTTTGGTGTGAAATATTGTTGATATCGGGATCAATGATTTGCTGAACATGCTGTTCCTGCTGGTTTATCTTAGGTATCTCCAACTGATTGTTTGAGTGGCGGGAATATAATTTTTCCCAATTTTCCTTATTGGTTTTGTCTTTCAGAGAGAGAGGGGGGGGGAAAGTTTCTTTTTTCTTTGTATCAAAGGGGTTATAATTGGGATTGATTTTTATAGATGGTTGTTTTACTGTTTCTCCTTTTTTCAGAGGAGGAATATCAAAACTTTTTTCAACATTAAAATCAATGCTTGGTGTAACGCTGAATTTTCCCAGCGATTGTTTAACCGCTGATTTCATAATTGCATAAATACTTTTATCGTCCTGAAATTTGATCTCTGTTTTTGTAGGATGTATATTAATGTCAATTTCTTTGGGATCAATTTCGATGAAAATAAAATATGCGGGAAAACTTTTATCAGGAAGAAGTTCGTCAAATGCTGCCATCACAGCGTGATTAAGGTAAGGATGTTTAATGAAACGATGATTAACGAAAAAAAATTGTTCTCCTCTTGTTTTCCTTGCTGATTCAGGTTTCCCGACGAATCCTGTAATGTTACAGATGCCGGATTCAAGCTGAACAGGCAACAAACGTTGATTGTAATTATTCCCGAAAATATTAATGATCCTTTGTTTGAGATTAGACGAAGAAAGATGAAGCGCATCGTTGTTGTTATTATACATCTCGAAATAAATTTCAGGAAAAGCAAGCGCTACACGGTGAAACTCATCCAGAATATGGCTTGTTTCAACGGTATTGCTTTTTAGAAAATTTCTTCTGGCAGGAACATTGAAGAAAAGATTTTTTACAGAAAAAGAAGTTCCCTCCGAACATTGGCAAGCTTCCTGTGATTTTACTTCTGTTCCTTCGATGATAATAGAAGTACCTATTTCATCACCTGTTCTCTTAGTTTTCATTTCTACTTGGGCGATAGCGGCAATTGAGGCAAGGGCTTCACCGCGAAAACCCATAGTGCGTATATTGAACAGATCGTTTGCTTCTTTTATTTTAGATGTTGCATGTCTTTCAAAACAAAGCCTGGCATCTGTTTCAGACATTCCGCAGCCGTTATCAATGACCTGTACAAGGGTTTTGCCGGCATCTTTAAAAATAAGTTTAATATGTGATGCTCCGCAATCAATTGAATTTTCGATCAACTCTTTTACTGCAGAAGACGGTCTCTGGATAACTTCTCCTGCAGCGATCTGGTTGGCTACATTATCGGGTAATAGATGTATAATATCAGGCATAATTTGTTTTTTTACCGGCAATTTTGCATTAGCAACTATACGGAAATGCTTGCTCCAATTGCATCGGAGGTATTCAAAATTTTCTAATGTTATTTATATGAAAAAAACGATTTAATCAATCGCCAAATTTACCGAATATTTCTGTAATTTTGAAATTCATTTATATGCAATCATAATTTTTATTATTCCTGAAAAGTTATTTTGCTTATTGTTTATAGTCTGAAAACAAAAACAAATATCTACTAACAACAAACAACGAACAACGAACAACAAACAACAAACAACAAACAACAAACAACAAACAACAATTATGCCTTACGATTATTTAATCGAGCTTGAAAATTGCGCATTATGTCCTCGCGAATGCCATGTAAACAGGTTAAAAGAAAGAAATGGGTATTGTGAAGCTGATTGCTCTTTTGATATTGGTGCAATATGTAAGCACACAGGCGAAGAACCTGCTTTAAGCGGGGAAAAAGCTATATGCAATGTTTTCTTCGCTCATTGTAATTTACGGTGTTCTTATTGTCAGAATTACCAGATAAGCCGTAACAAAAAAAAAATTATTGGCAGGGAATATACTTTGAATGCAGTTGTGTCTAAGATAACTGAAATACTTGATGAAGGAATTGATCTTTTAGGATTTGTTTCCCCCTCGCATTTTATTCCGCAGATGAAGGCGATTATTTATGCTTTAAACGAGCAAGGCAGACGCCCGGTAATTGTGTATAATACCAATTCATACGATAAAGTTGAAACTTTGAAATCACTTGAAGGTCTTATAGATGTTTATTTACCTGATTTTAAATATTCGAATTCCAAGTTATCAAAAGAATTTTCCGATGCTGATAATTACCCTGAAATTGCATTAAAGGCTATTAAGGAAATGGTAAGACAAAAAGGTACTACCTTAAAGTTGAATGAAAGAGGACAGGCAGAATCGGGAGTTATTATCCGTCATCTTATTTTGCCAAATTATATCAGAAATAGCATTGAGGCACTTAGGCAGATTGCGCATGAAGTTTCTTCTCTTGTTCACATTTCTCTTATGTCGCAATATTATCCTTTACCTGATGTTATTAATCACCCGCAAATTGGCAGAACTGTTACTAAAGATGAATACGATAAAGTAGTTGCTGAGATGCAATCACTTGGATTATTCCGTGGCTGGCTGCAAGAGCATGAAAGTAACGAATATTTTCGTCCCGATTTTTTCCGTTCCGATGCCGATAGCTATCAGCATCCGTTTTCCTGATATTTTTAATAAGTTTGTAGAAGTGAAGCGAAGAAAAATATTTACACTCATATTAAGTAAAATTTTCTTATTTTTGCGCTTCTAAATTCAAAAAGATAATTCCTAAATGATTGCGGAAATTTATTCCAACAAAAATAATTTTTTGTAATTCTACTGGTCTCGTAGCTCAGTTGGATAGAGCAACAGCCTTCTAAGCTGTGGGTCGGGCGTTCGAATCGCCCCGAGATCACAAAAATCAATATTTATCAGCCAGCGGGCGGATAAATATTTTAAATTGCACGGCTTCTAAAAACTTGTTTTTTTGGTTGATGTGCAATTTCTATTTATTTATTATGTGCATTGAAACCAGAATCTTTTTGTTTTTTAATAATTAATTTTCTTATATTTGTATAGTGATAAAAGTAAATTTATAGCAAATAATTTCAAAAATATTACACAAGCCAATAATTCTATTAACTTTTATATCATAACTTCATTTATAGATATTCAGATATCAGATAAATAATAAATTGAGAGATAAAAAATAAATTTTTTCAGAAAGCCAAGTTGTGATTTTTATCCTGCACATGCGTGATAAATCAACAGATGGAAACGCTTATTTGATGCGCACCTTGATCAAAAAGTTGTCCCTTACATATAGGATGATTTGAATTTAGTTTATTTGATATGGAAAACCATGAAAAAAAACATATTCAATTTTACCATTTGTAATTTGCTCTCGATAGCTATCGGGATTGCAATTTATAATAAAATTAAAGCCACTTTCGCTTTTAGTTTTTCGAAATGCACTTTTTCATTCTTCCTTATTTTTAATTTTTCACTTGCATTTGTGATGCTGAACGTAGTTGACACATTTGCACAAAACGTAGCCATTAATGCAATAAGCACAACAGGCAATAATTCGGCAATGCTTGATATCACCAGCACAACTTTGGGAGTATTAATTCCCCGTATGCCTTATGCTGACAGGGATTCTATTCCTTCTCCGGCAATTGGACTATTGATTTATAATACCACAACCAACAAGTTAAATTATTATAAGAGCACAGGATGGTATGAGTTGTCCCGTACATTTCAGTCGTCCACCACAGGAACCAATAATCCGGGAGGTGGCATGGCTATTAATGAAATAGGTGCAGCCCCTGATAGTTCAGCAATGCTGGATGTAAGTTCAACTAAACGAGGGGTGTTGATTCCCAGAACAACTGAAGGTTTATTAACTCCTTTAGTGGGTTTAATTTATTATGACAGCTCTCTAAATAAAATAAGGTATTATGACGGTTTTTCATGGAAAACTGTATGCGAGAAATTTATCACTACCACTACCGGAGCTGGTAGTTTAACATCTTTTGGCGTAGCAATAAATACTACCGGTGATGTAGCTGACCCATCAGCTATACTTGATGTAAAATCCGACACCAAAGGCTTGTTAATACCAAGAATGATAACAACAGAAAGAGATCAAATACTACCTGTAACAGGATTAATGGTTTATAATACAACAACTAATACTATTGATTTTTATAATGGAATTGAATGGAGTAAATTAGAAACAGATGCTCCTGCTCAACCTATTGCAATAATGGGCACTGCAAGTCTTTGTGATAGTGCATCAGGAGTAACCTATTCTATTACTGCCATAACCGGAGCCACATCCTATACATGGTCTGTTCCGTCAGGTGCATCCATAACAGATGGTCAGGGAACAACAAGTGTAACAATTAATTTTGGTTCAACATCTGGAATCGTATCTGTTACAGCCGACAATTATTGCGGTAGCGGAACTGCACAAACTTTAGCTGTAACTGTAACAATTCCAACAGTTGCAATTAGTGCACAAACTAATGTAAGTTGTTATAGTGGAAGTACCGGAAGCACAACAGTAACAGGAAACAGCGGCATATCACCATACACATATTTATGGACAGACGGCACAACCACTGCAAATATTAGCAGCCTGGCAGCAGGGACTTATTTCGTTACTGTAACCGATGCCAACTCATGCACCGCGACAGCTTCTGTAACCATTACACAACCAGCAGCAGCTTTAACAGCTTCAATAAGCAGTCAATCTAACGTAAATTGTGGTGGAAGTACCGGAAGCGCAACAGCAACAGGAAACAACGGCACATCACCATACACATATTTATGGACAGATGGCACAACCACTGCAAATATTAGCAGTCTGGCAGCAGGGACTTATTTCGTTACTGTAACCGATGCCAACTCATGCACAGCAACAACTTCTGTAACCATTACACAGCCAGCAGCAAATTTATCCGCTTCAATAAGCAGCCAAACTAATGTAAGCTGTTTCGGCGGAAGTAATGGAAGCGCAACGGTAACTGCTTCGGGCGGTACAACAGCATACACATACCTGTGGTCGAACAGCGCAACCACTG
>CAINEZ010000601.1 GCA_903847905.1 uncultured Bacteroidota bacterium | reverse complement strand
CCCGTACCGTAGGTCGGGATAGCATCGGCATAATTTATTTTTTTATTAGACTAAAAAAATAAATACAATTGGTATAATCGGCGGGTTACTCCCAACACAATTTTATCAGTAATTTATTTGTATATTTGAGCGCTGCAATATAAAAGGCGATATAGCTATCCTTATCGAACCGTTTACAGGCTTGCTTCAAAATAATTATTATAAGGCAAAAGTAATAGCTAATACAGAATAATTTTTTTACAGAAAATCACTTTAAAATATTTTAAAAAAACTAAAAAATCAATAATGATTAAATTTTACAACTATGGAAACTTACGTACAAAAAACATTCGTCAATTGCATTTTGCAGTGTAATTTATTTATTTCAAAAATTTGGAAAATAAAAATAATTAAGCTGTTAGCTTTTTTGATTTTATTTGCCACGTATGCAAAAGCTCAATCCCCATCACTAACAATAATTGACACTATTCAATCATATATTGATTCCAGCAGAATTAACCAAAATGTAACAGGCGCTTTATTAAGAATTGAAAAAGTGGATGAATGGTCAAACACTTGGGTAAGTGGCGTGGTTGATACCACAACAAATACAGCATTAACAGGTAATGAAAAATTTAGGGTTGGAAGCATTTCTAAAACTTTTTTGGCTACCTGTGTTTTAAAATTAGCCGATCAAAATACGCTTTCTCTTGACGATACAATTGGAAAGTGGCTTTCAGCTTCATTAGTTAGTGTAATACCGTATGGTTCACATATTACTATAAGGCATTTACTCAATCACACGAGCGGTATGGCTGATGCAGTTGACGATCCGAACAGCGACCTCTTTACAAGATTTTTTGAAAATCCATTCCAGCAATTTAATATTGATTCTATAATGTTCAATGATTTTCCATTACTTTCTCCAACAAACCCACCTGATGATACCTTGGCTAATTATACCAATACAGGTTACTGGTTGTTGGGTAAAATAGTAGAAAACGCAACAGGTATGGACTACGACAAATATATTAAAGACAGCATAATTACTCCCCTGGGTTTAACAAATACTTATATCCCTTCCTTAAGCGACAGCAGTATTTCTGAACCATACGTTCATGGTTATGATTTTAATCCATTCACGAGTGTAACTACTGACTTTTCATGTCAAAGCATTTCCTTACCATACAGTGCAGGCAGCGTTATTTCGAATGTGAGCGACTTAATTATTTTCTACAAAAATCTAAGAAATGGTAATATTATTCCCATGAACTGGGTGGATAGTATGCAGAATTGTTATGGGCATAATCCTGCAAATCCTAACATGTATTACGGATATGGTACGCTCAGGGTATTGAGTGAATCTAATGGAATAGACTGGATAGGACACACCGGAGGAATTTGCGGATATGTAACATATATGTTTTATATGCCGTCTATAAATAGTTATGTTACATGTAATTTTTCGTCTGAGTCTTCAAATCCAACAGGCTTATATTATAAAATTATGAAATATTTACAATCAATAACGGTAGGCGTTGCGAGCGTTCCAATAAATAATGAACCTGTAAAAATTTATCCGAATCCGGCATCCGACTACATTACAATTGACATCGGCAATCATGCTCTTATGAATAATTGTGTTGTGAAGATTACAAACATCTTAGGACAACAGGTATTTCAATCATCAATAAACAAACCGCAATTTAATATTGATCTTTCATCGTGCTGTGGTAGCGGAATTTATTTTATACATATAATTGATGGACAAAACAAAACCATTGACTCGAAGAAAATAATTTTGCAATAAGGGAAACAAATAATAATTAAAATTTTTATTTCAGGAAACACAATCTTATAAAACATATTTATCTGGTTTGTGGGTTTATACCATTGCTTCGTATGGTTTAGTTTTATAATATCGTGCCTACGGCACTTATTTGATCGCTACTTATATTTTTCTACCAAAATATCGCATCTACGATGCTTTGATGTTTTTTTATTTGCTTATTACCATAATATCGTGCCTACGGCACTTATTTAATCACTACTTATATTTTTCTACCAAAATATCGCATTTACGATGCTTTGATGTTTTTTTATACCGATAGCGCATTCAATATAGTATCCATGTAATAAAAAAAGCCTTGGG
>CAINEZ010000600.1 GCA_903847905.1 uncultured Bacteroidota bacterium | reverse complement strand
TCATTTACTTCGTGTCATTTTTTAATTTATTGTCATTTTTAACTTTACAATTTACAATGAATGACTACTAATGACAATTAATGCCTATTTTCTTTAAACTCTTCTCCTTTTGGGAGGTCTGCAACCATTATGAGGCAAAGGAGTGATATCAATAATTTCCATTACTTCAATTCCTGATGCATGTATGGAACGCATAGCGGACTCTCTTCCTGCCCCAGGTCCTTTTACAAATACTTTAACTTTTCTTAAACCAAGATCGAATGCAATCTTGGCACAATCCTGAGCAGCCATCTGTGCTGCATACGGAGTGTTCTTCTTTGATCCTTTGAATCCCATCTTCCCTGCAGAAGACCATGAAATAACTTGTCCGCTTGTATTGGTTAGTGAGATAATAAGGTTATTGAAAGAGGCAAATATATGTGCCTGTCCAATAGTATCAACCTTTACAACTTTCTTTCTTGTACCTTTTGTTGTTTTTGCCATATATAATTTATGATATCAATGTTTTAAAATTTCACTTTTATATGTGTCATTTAGTCCATGTCATTTAACTTATGCTTCAATAATAATGACAATGAATGACCTAATGACCATTTTTATTAACCTTTTGGTGCTTTCTTTTTGTTAGCAACCGTTTTCTTCTTTCCTTTTCTTGTTCTTGCATTGTTTTTGGTTCGCTGACCTCTTAAAGGTAAACCACTGCGGTGGCGGATACCCCTATAACAACCTATATCCATAAGGCGTTTAATGTTCATCTGGCTTTCAGAACGAAGCGATCCTTCTACTTTGAATTTTTCATTGATAACATTACGGATCCTTGTCTGTTCGTCATCGTTCCATTCCTGAACTTTTTTATCAAAATCAATTTCTGCTTCTGCTAATATTTTGCGTGCATTGCTTCTTCCAATGCCATAAATATATGTCAGCCCAATTTCTCCTCTTTTATTTTTAGGTAAGTCAATACCTGCTATACGTGCCATACTTTATATGTTTGTTGTTATTCTGTTATAGGTTTCATGTTCAAAGTTCAATTGTTCGATTGTTCGATTGTTCAATTGTTTGATTGTTCATAATCATCCCTGCCTTTGTTTGAATTTGGGATTCTTTTTGTTGATTACATATACTACTCCCTTCCGACGAACGATCTTACACTCGGGAGTTCTTTTCTTTACTGATGCTTTTACTTTCATTGGTTATTAAATTATATTTATTTTATAATGGTATTATTACTTATATCTGAATGATATTCTTCCTTTTGTCAGGTCGTATGGCGACATTTCAATTTTTACTTTATCACCAGGTAATATTTTTATATAATGCATTCTCATTTTACCTGAAATATGAGCAATTATCATATGGCCATTTTCGAGCTCTACCCGAAACATTGCATTTCCCAGTGATTCTACAACAGTTCCATCTTGTTCTATAGATAATTGCTTGGCCATTTTTACTTTATACTTGTTTATTTATTACTTCTTCAATTTCAATAAATGATGATAAAATTTCTGCCTTGTCCTTTCTTACTGCTACAGTATGTTCAAAATGCGCTGATGGTAATCTGTCTGAAGTCCTTATGGTCCATCCGTCCGATTCTTGAACTACCTGATACCTCCCCATATTAATCATAGGTTCAATTGCTATTACCAAACCTTCCTGTAACTTTAATCCTGTCCCTCTTTTTCCGTAATTTGGGACTTCAGGTTTTTCATGAAGGTTTTTTCCAACTCCATGTCCAACTAAGTCTCTGACTACTGAAAAACCGTAACTTTCGACATATTTTTGTATTTCAAACCCAATATCGCCCAAACGTTTTCCTGCTATAGCGATCTCAATTCCTTTATAAAGTGATTCCTTCGTTTTATCCAGCAGTAATCTTATTTCTGGTTTAACTTCGCCTATGGAAAAAGTATAAGCTGAATCACCATAATATCCATTTATTAATACGCCGCAATCAACAGAAACAATGTCACCATCTTTCAATTCCCTGGCACCCGGAATTCCATGAACAACCTGTTCGTTCAAGGAAATACAAAGAGTCGCAGGAAATCCTCTGTACCCTTTAAAAGCAGGAACTGCATTATTATCTCTAATAAACTCCTCTGCTAATTTATCAAGTACAATGGTTTTAACTCCAGGCTTGATATTCTTTGCTACCTCGGTTAAGGTTTTTCCAACAAGTAAAGAACTTTTTTTTATTTTATCAATTTCTTCGTCAGTCTTGTAATATATCATCTGACTAATCATATTAACTTGCCATACTGGTTGATGTACGTCCCTTTATTCTACCTGATTTCATTAAACCATCATAGTGGCGCATCAATAAATGACTTTCTATTTGTTGTAATGTGTCAAGTACTACACCAACCAAAATTAACAATGATGTTCCCCCGTAGAACTGAGCAAACTGGCTATTTACACCAAACATTCTTACAAATGCAGGCATAATTGCCACAAATGCAAGAAATAAAGAGCCAGGTAATGTTATCCTTGACATCACATTATCAATAAAATCAGCTGTTTTCTTACCGGGTTTAACTCCGGGAATAAAGCCACCATTCTTTTTCATATCCTCTGCCATCTGATTTGGGTTCACAGTAATAGCAGTATAAAAATATGTAAAGAGAACTATCATTAATGCAAATGTAAAATTATACCAGAATCCGTTGAAATTAGAGAAAGCAGCAGCAAAGCCGGACAATGTTTCTGAACTTGAGAATCCTGCAAGTGTTAATGGTAAAAACATTATTGCCTGAGCAAAGATAATAGGCATTACACCTGCAGCATTCACTTTTAGTGGAATATACTGCCTTACTCCGCCATATTGTTTATTCCCAACTATTCTTTTCGCGAACTGTACTGGTATTTTTCGAGTTCCCTGCACAAGCAAAATACATAGAAGGATAACTAAAACAAGAACTAGCAATTCTACTACAAATATTACCAAGCCTCCTCCCTGTTCTTCCATCCTTGAAAAAAATTCTCCAAAAAGGGCAAATGGCAATCTGGCAATAATACCAATCATTATAATAAGAGAAATACCATTGCCAATTCCCTTATCTGTTATCTTTTCGCCAAGCCACATAACAAACATAGTGCCGGATGTAAGAATAATAATTGATGAAATCCAGAAAAATGTTCCAGGACTTGTAATGCCAGGATCAAATGGAGAAATAGCTTCGTTAGGTAACTGGGATATTACATTGCCTAAGTATGCAGGTGCCTGGCCGGCAGTTATAAAAACTGTTAGATAGCGTGTAATCTGGTTCATTTTTTTTCTTCCGCTTTCACCTTCTTTTTGTAATTTCTGAAAATAAGGAATTGCCATTCCTAACAATTGAACAACAATAGATGCAGAAATGTAAGGCATAATACCTAATGCAAAGATAGAAGCATGCGAAAATGCGCCTCCTGAAAACATATTCAATAGTCCTAATAAACCATCTTTGGTTTGGCTTTGTAGTGCGCCAAGCATAGAAGGGTCTATGCCGGGAAGAACAATATAAGATCCCAAACGATATATCAGAATGATGCCTAGAGTATTAATAATTCTAACACGAAGGTCTTCTATCTTATAAATATTCCTTATTGTCTGTATTAACCTTTTCATTAATTATGATATTTTAGTTGCAGTTCCTCCGTTTGCTTCAATTGCCTTTATAGCGTTTGCCGAAAATGCATGAGCTTTAACATCTAATTTTGATTTAAGTTCTCCTTTAGCCAAAATTTTAATCAAATTACTTTTTGAGGAAATTCCATTTGCTTTTAAAATTTCAGGATCAAAACTTGTAATACCTTTTAAGTTGGCAAGTTGTTGTAGCGTCCCTGTATTAATTCCTCTATATTCAACGCGATTGAAATTTTTAAAGCCGAACTTTGGAAGCCTTCTGTGTAATGGCATCTGTCCGCCTTCAAAACCTCGTTTTGAAGAATAACCGGAACGTGATTTTGCGCCTTTATTACCTCTGGTTGAGGTGCCTCCTCTGCCGGATCCCTGACCTCTTCCTATTCTTTTTCTGTTTTTTATAGAACCTTCAGCTGGTTTCAGATTTGATAAATCCATAGTATATAATTCTTAAACATTGAGTATTATTGAACTTCTTCAACTGAAAGCAGATGCTGTATTTTCCTTACCATTCCTTCGATCTGGGGAGTAGCTTCCACTTCAATTACCTGGTGCATTTTTGTTATACCAAGAGCACGTAACGTTCTTTTCTGGCGTTCAGGGCGATCTATAGCACTTTTTACTTGTTCTATTCTGATTTTCTTCATGTTCAGAAATGTTACAAAATTAAATTATCCATTAAACACTTTTTCCATAC
>CAINEZ010000599.1 GCA_903847905.1 uncultured Bacteroidota bacterium | reverse complement strand
TGGCTTCGTTATAGATCATGTCAATTGTTACAGAGCCTTCGTCAGGCGCAAAGCGTGCGTACTCGCAATTGTTCAGAGTTTCGATGAACTGTTTGGAAATTTCTTCATGCACATTCTTTAAAACAAATTTTTCGCTGACAGTTTCTTTTGTTAGCTCTGACAATGGGATGCTGAGTTTATCGCTTACATATCCCCAAAGCGCCCGAAAAATTTCATCAAGAAATGCCTCTTTCTTATTTTCTTTAAGGTAAACATTTGCTGTCTTTAATCGTTTGCGCGCAACTCCTGTAGCTTTTTTATTCCTTACAAGAGCGAGATTGCTGTTCTCTTTCAGTTTTTTTCTATAGATGATCACAAAAAGTATAAACAGAATAACAGGCAGTAATATTAATCCAAAGAAAAGGGGAGACGCATAAAAGAAATCGCCTATGGTTGTCAGAAATATTTTATTTGATTTGATATAATTGATGTCGCTGTTCAGGTATTTAATATCTTCTTTGTTTACGCTGGTAATGTTTGTATTATTATCGCCGATTCCTTTCGCAATTTTGAGTTTATATTCAGGCGAAGTAAGTGTAACATAAGATGCTTTTGCAAGATCAAAATATGAAAAATTAACAGGTTTGATTGTAAAATTGCCTGCATTCCTTGGAATAATAAGATAGCTAAATGTTTTGCTGCCTGCAATTCCTGCAGCTGTTGTAGAAATATTTTCTTTAATATCAGGATCGTAAGTTTCAAGGTCGGCGGGAAATTCAATATTGGGTTTGTCTATCAAACTTATATTTCCTGTCCCAGTGATTTTGAATGTAAGATTTATGGCATCATTAGTTTTTGCTTCTGTCTTATCAATTTTTGCATCAAGTGTAAATTTCCCAACACTTCCTGTAAATTCAGCAGGCTGGTTAGTAACAGGTAATGATTTTACATTTAGTGATAATGAATTTGATGAAATTGTTTTCTTTACATCTGAGTATGAGTTAAAGAATGAATTGCCAATATTATTAAAGAAAGGATCGTTGAAAAAATTTGCAAACGGGTCGTTGTATTTTTGTTTGGTAACCATCTGAACAACGCATTCCACATCCAGGGGATTAATAGTCAGAACACCTGATTTTTGAGGGAAAAGAGCGACCTGTCTTATTTGAGCTACCATATATTTTACTCCCCCTATTGTTTCATAATATTGTACGGGTTTATCTTTGTCCTTTGTAATATCCTGCGACCAGAAGCCTGTGAATGCAGGTAGTTTATCAATTCCGTATTGAGTAACGGAGATTTTTGTATATAACTTATATGTAACAATCACTTGTTCCCCTACATAGGGATTTGTCTTGTCGATAAAGGCTTTTAGAAAGATGTCGTTGTTTGCGACATCTGTAGTTGTGGCAGTAGGAGTTGAACTCTTTGTTGCTGAACCGCTATTGGTTGTGGTACTTCCATTATTTGATACTTCTATAGTAAGAGTGTTTGATGTTATCCATGTTCCGTCAACCTTGGCTTTGGCTGCATCAATAGTGAATTTTCCTACTGCTGTAGGATTCAGCGTGTAAGTAAAAGTAGATTCATCTTCGCCGCCCTGCACAACTTTTCCATTGATTATTACTGTCATACCGCCACCTGTGCTTTGATAGGAACTAATGACATTGAAATTTGTAAATGCAGGTTTTGCAAAGCTTGTAGCTGTTCCTCCTTTAATAGTATAAGTAACCTGGAAAGAAGAATTAAGAGGGACTTTACTGTATTTGCACGATGCAGTAAGAGTAGCCTGACCTTCAGCAATATTTTGAAAGCCGAAAATTATCAGAAAAAATAAAATTATTTGCTTTAACCTATTCACCTTATTTTAATGTTCAAAGTTCAATGTTCAATGTTTAAAGTTTAATGTTCAATGTTCATCTTCTCTACCAATCTTTTTCAGCTTTAACTTTAGCAGGAACTACTTTTTCATTTTTTAGTTTATCCTGCAATTTTTTATCTTTATTATTTAAGGCGTCAAGCATACGTTCTGCGTCTTCCTTAGATATCTGATCCTTTTTTTGCTCTTGTTGTTTCTGTTTGTTTTCGTCCTTTTTATCCTGATCCTTGTTCTGATTTTTGTTCTGATCTTTTTTATCGTCCTTATTTTTATCTTGTTTGTTCTGATCCTGCTTTTGTTGCTGTTGTTGTTTTTGCAACATCTTTGTTGCATACGAAAGATTATATTTTGTATCCTGATCGTTAGGATTGTTTCTTAATGCATTCTTGTATGCATCTATACTTTGTTCGTATTTTTTCGATTGCAAAAGTGTGTTACCTATATTGTGATAAATTTTAGATTTTGTTTTTTTATCTAAGTTATTTTCTAATAAAGATTGAAATGTTTTTGCTGCTTCTTCGTAATTACCTTGTTTATATATTGCATCGCCAAGATTAAATTTTCCTTTAGTATAGTTAGAATCTTTTGCTAATGCTTTTCGGTAAGTAACTTCAGCATCTTTATAGCTTCCGCTATTATATTGCGAGTTTCCTTTGCGCACAAGCTTTTCAGTAGTTTGAGAAATAACGGAAACTACTGAAAAAATTAATAATATTGTAAATATAAAAAATATTTTAGTTTTCATTTTTTCTTTTCATTTTTTCTTTCACCAAAAATATCGAGTTTCCTGAACCATTTGTTTCTGCGTTCAAAGATAAAAATTCAATTAGTTATTTTTTAAAATTATTTTTCGCCAATGCAATTGCCTTTTGTAGCTTTTGCTCCAGTAATTTTTTTTCTGGCAATTGGGTTAAGTATTCAGCAACTTTAATTTGTTCATTATTGTCAAGCATCAAGTATTCGATTTGTTCGGGCGATTTTTCGGAGCATAGAATCAAACCAATCGGTTTATTTTCATTTTCTTTTTGCTCATTATGTTCGAGCCAACGTAGATAAAGTTCCATTTGTCCTTTATATGCTGCTTTAAACTTGTCGAGTTTTAAATCAACGGCAATCAAACTTTTTAAACCACGATGATAAAAAAGTAAATCAATATAAAAATCTTCGTCATCAATAATTATACGTTTTTGACGAGCAAGAAAAGCAAATTCTGTCCCCATTTCAACAATGAAGTTTTGAAGATTTACCAATATGGCTGTTTCCAAATCTTTTTCGCTATATGTATCGTGTAAACCAAGAAAATTTAAAAAGTAAGGATCACGAAATGTTAAATCGGGACTTATTTGTTTTTCAATTTCTAAAAGTTTCAAATCATTAATAATTGTATTTTCAGGCTTTTTACTTATTGCTGTTCGTTCAAAAAGCATACTATCAATTCTGCCCTGTAAGGTTCGCACACTCCATCTTTCATGTATGCACATTTGCTGGTAAAACTTCCGCTTCAAATCATCTTTTATGTAAATTAAATTGTAAATATGCGACCAACTTAATTTTGCAGACAGCGTCTGCAAAATTTCAGAGCTTTGGTAAACAGCGTTAAACTTAATGAAACTCTGTAAATTTCTTTTACTAAATCCTGTCCCATATCTATTAGAAAGCTCTTCGCTTAGTTTGGCTACAATTTTTTTTCCATAATCGGCTCTGCTATTGTTTAAAATATCTTCATTTATTTGTTTCCCAATATTCCAATAAAGTAGGGTTAATTCGCTATTTACTGTTAATGCGACTTTATAACGCGCATCATCAATAAGCCTAACAATTGATTGCAAAAGATTGTAACTGTCGTTAATTATTAATTCTTTACTCATTGCAGATCTGCTCTAGTTTGAATTACTTTCTGCATTTTTTTTAATCTATAAAAATTTGCAGATTACTACCATCATTTCATTTGTAATCCCGTACTTATTTTTTCTTTTCATTTTTTCTTTCACCAAAAATATCGAGTTTCCTGAACCATTTGCTTCTGCGTTCAAAGATAAAAATTTCTCCCAGCATTAGTAAAAGAGCGAAAGCGATAAAATACTGAAACTGATCTTCGTAATCGGAATACACTTTTACATCGTATTCTTTCTTTTCCATTTTATCTATCTCATCCATTATCTTATTTAGTCCTACCTCAGTATTATTGGCTCTTACATAAATTCCTTTTCCGGCAGCTGCAATTTCCTGAAGCATGGTTTCGTCCAATTTTGTAACGATAGTTTTTCCTTCAGCATCCTGTTTATACCCTGTTGCAATGTTGTTTTTGTACTCTGGTATAGGGCTGCCTTCGGGCAAACCCATTCCAATGGTATTAACATATACACCGCTTTCTGCAGCAGCTTTTGCAGCTTCAACAGCATCGTCCTCGTGATTCTCGCCGTCAGAAATAATGATGATAGCTTTGTTTTTTGTTTTATCCTGGAAGTTGAACGATTTAACGGCAGTCTCAATTGCAGCGCCAATGGCTGTTCCCTGTTCAGGCACAATGTCGTTTGAAACAGTTGACAGGAATAATTTTGCTGCCGCATAATCTGTTGTAATAGGTAATTGAGTATAGGGTTTTCCTGCAAAAACAACAAGTCCGATCTTATCATTTTCAAGTTTGTCAATAAGTTTGCTGATGGCTTGCTTTGCACGTTCAAGGCGTGATGGCCTAATATCTGTTGCAAGCATACTGTTCGAAACATCAAGCAATAACATCAATTCAACACCTTTATGTTTACCTTTTTTAAGTTTGGAGCCGGTTTGTGGCATTGCAATAGCGAGGATGATGAATGAAAGAGCGAGCATCAGGGCAATAAATTTCAATAATGGTCTTGTTTCTGAAACATCGGGCATCAAGCGGGAAATTACAGATGTATCACCGAATTTTTTATAAGCTCTGCGCTTCCATATTCTCTGAAGAACATAAAAAAGAATAAAGGCAGCAATAATGCCTAATCCAAAAAGATAATATGTATGTGCAAACGTCATTTTATTAATTTATGCTAATCAATGTTTTAAATCTCTTAATATTTCAAATATAGCCACTAAGGCTCAAAGACGCAAAGATTCGCAAATAAAATAAAAAATATAAATTTAAAGAACTTAGCGTAACTTAGAGACTTAGCGACTTCGTGGCAAAATAAATTTAACTTATAATTCATATAATTTCTTAAGGAATACTTTTATAAACCAAATACCTCGCTGAAATTTCTAGCAGGAAGAAGACCAGCGCTATCAATGCCAGCGGTAGAAATTCTTCTGTTTTTTTTCTGAATTCCAAAACATCAATTTTTGATTTTTCAAGTTTATCAATTTCTTTATATATTTCTTCCAGCTTGGCTTTGTTTGTAGCACGGAAATATTTTCCATTTGTTTTTTCCGCCACTTGTTTAAGCAGAGCCTCGTCGATCTTAACATCTACATTCTGGTATTGAATACCGAAAGGAGTTTTAAAAGGATATGGTGCCATTCCAAGTGTTCCGACACCAATTGTGTAAACACGTATTCCGTATAATTTGGCAATTTCAGCGGCTGTCATCGGGTCTATCACACCCTGGTTATTAATACCATCAGTAAGCAGGATGATCACTTTACTTATTGCAATGCTCTTTCTGAGGCGGTTCACAGCAGTGGCAAGTCCGTCGCCAATGGCTGTTCCATCGTCAATCATTCCGCTGTGGATTTCGCTGAAAAGATTTTTCAGTATGGAATGATTCGTCGTTAGCGGGCACTGGGTAAATGCTTCGCTGCTGAAAACAACAAGTCCTATCCTGTCAGAAGGTCTGCCGTCAATAAATTCCATAGCCACTTCCTTGGAAGCTTCCAGGCGATTTGGCTTAAAATCTTCAGATAACATACTTCCTGAAATATCGCTTGCAAGAACAATATCAATTCCTTCAATGGAAACATCCTGGCTGCTGCTGTGCGACTGAGGGCGGGCAAGAGCAAGAATAAGAAATGCAACCGCAAGCATTCTTAAAATAAAAAGTCCGTGAAACAACCGTTGACGTAATGATTTAGGTGTTTTATCAAAAACAGAAGTATCGGAAAACTGGATATCGGAGTTGCTTGATTTATGTTTAAACCAATACCACACTGACATCAGGGGAATGATGATTAGTAAAAATAAAAATACCGGTTGTGCAAATTGAATATTAGTCAGCATGATCTTTTTCTTCCGGTTTATTTGAATACTTAATATTGTTATCTTCTGTTAGCGGTTTTTCCATCTTTATTTCAGGAGTTTCAACAATTTTGGTTTCGTTCACAAATTCAAATGCAGTTTCAAGGCTTATGTCATGTTCGTTTGGCAAAGGATGAGCTTTTGCAAATTTTACAAAGTCTGCAAGTATAAGCATTTGCCGAAGTTTTTTCTTAACAACGTCCCGGATAGAAAATGAAGAAAGGGAATCCATTATTTCATCTGTTGTCATCTCCATTGCAAGCGCGCCATATCTTTTTTCAATATATATACGGGTAATTTCTGTAAGTTCGGTGTAGTACTCTTTCACTTTATTGTTTTGCCATAATTTTTTATTCCGTAACTCTTCCAATGCTAACAAAGCTTCTTTATCAGCAGGAATTTTTGGTTTTGAAAAACCAATAAGCGGTTCTCCTTTTTTGCGTTTGCGAATGTACCAGATAATAAACCAAATAATTGCTGCAAGCAAAATAACGCCTATAATATAAGGCAGCATTTCCATAAAAGTCCATGGAACGCTTAAAGGTCCTTTAATATCTCTTATTGCTTTAGTAGTATCAACTGGAATTGAATTTACATTAAGCAGGAGGGAATCAGTAAGAGCTTCAAAATATACGGTATCGCCGGAATTTTTATATTTAAAACTTATTTGAGGAACATAATAGCCGCCTGAATCAAATGAAGTGATCGTGTATGTTTGACCTAATGTAATTTTTTTGCCGTCATTACTAATAGTATCAATTTTTGATCTCTGCACGATCTCGATATGCTTGTTTAATGTGTCTTTAAAGTCAGGCCACGATATTGCTGTTTTGGAAGGGTAGGAGAGTTGCAATTTCAACTTTACCTGATCGCCTATCAGAATTTTATTTGAATCAAGTTTTGCAGTAGCTATTACATTTTGCGAAAAAGTATTTGCTGCAAACACCAATAACATAAGGTATAATATGGATATACTTTTTTTTATCATCATTCAAACTTTATTACTTTCTCGAACCTCTTTTTTTGAAAAATTTCATTAATGATTTTACATAGTCCTTGTCAGTATCAAGGTCCACTGCATCTACTCCGCATTTAATAAAAAGATCATTTAGTCCTGCATCTTTGCTTACCTTATTTTCTTTATACATTTTTCTTAATAAAGTATTCGATGTATCTACCCACCTGGAAATGCCTGTTTCAGCGTCTTTCATCCTTACTAATCCTACATCAGGTAATTCTCTTTCTCTTACATCATTTATTTTTACTGCGACAACATCATGTTTCTTATTTGCAATTTTCAGAGCATCGTTAAACCCTTCATCAAGAAAATCGGTAATCAGAAAAGCAATACTTTTTTTCTTGATAACATTGGTAAAGTAGCGAAGTGCTCCGGCAGTATCAGTACCGTTGAACTTAGGCGTAAAATTGATCAGTTCCCTTATGATCCTAAGTATATGTGTTGTTCCTTTTTTAGGAGGAATAAATTTTTCTACCTGTGAACTGTAAAATATAACTCCAACTTTATCATTATTATGAATCGCTGAAAACGAAAGCACGGCAGCCAGTTCGGTTATGAGTTCCTGTTTAAGTTGCTTTTGAGTTCCGAATTCATTTGACCGGCTTACATCTACCAAAAGCATTACTGTAAGTTCACGTTCTTCATCAAATATTTTTACATAAGGATGATTAAAGCGTGCTGTAACATTCCAGTCAATAGACCGGATATCATCGCCAAACTGATATTCTCTAACCTCGCTGAAAGCCATACCTTTTCCTTTAAAAGCGCTGTGATACTGCCCTGAAAAAATCTGGTCGGACAATCCTCTTGTCTTTATTTCAATCTTTCTGACTTTCTTTATGAGCTCGCTGGTTTCCAATTTTGTTGATTAAATTAAATTCTTAATTATTGTCATTTCGCTATGCTGTCATTTGTTGTCATTGTGCTTCACCGTCATTCATTGTCATTTATCACTTAGTGATGTCAATAATATCAATCAATATCCTAATATCAACTAATATCTTTTTAGTTTCAATCAATATCTATCAATATCCTAATATCATTTTAATTTCAATCAGTTTCAAGTTTCAACCAATTTCATTTATATAAGTTGACAAGTTAACAAGGCATAAGGCATAAGCAATGCATCATATAAAATTTACATTAGTTTCATTTTAATATCCCAATATCCTAATATCAACTAATATCTTTTCTTTTTAGTTTCAATCAATATCCTAATATCTTTTTAATATCAATTAATATCCCAATATCATTTTTTTTAAGGCACTTCAACAGTATTTAATATTTCGTTAATTATTTCTTCAGTTGTAATATTTTCTGCTTCTGCTTCGTAAGTGAGACCAATTCTGTGACGCAGCACATCATGGCAAACCGCTCTTACATCTTCGGGAATCACATAACCCCTGCGTTTAAGGAATGCATAAGCCTTCGAAGCCAACGCAAGGTTGATACTGGCGCGTGGTGAACCTCCATAGCTGATAAGGCTTTTGAATTTTGCAAGATTATATTCCTGTGGATTTCTTGTTGCAAAAACAATATCGGTAATATAGTTTTCAATTTTTTCGTCCATGTAAACTTCTCTTACTATCGCCCTTGCTTTTATTATATCTTCCGGCTTTAGTACGGGATTTGAATTAGGAAGCTGTAATCCCATATTTTCGCGGATGATAAGTTTTTCTTCCTGCTTGTTAGGATAAGTAATAACTATTTTCAGCATGAAACGGTCAACCTGGGCTTCGGGTAATGGGTAAGTTCCTTCTTGCTCAATAGGGTTTTGAGTGGCGAGAACAAGAAAAGGTTCTTCTAATTTATATGTCTGTTCACCAATGGTAACCTGTCTTTCCTGCATAGCTTCGAGTAAAGCGCTTTGCACCTTTGCCGGAGACCTGTTTATTTCATCGGCAAGAATAAAATTAGCGAAAATAGGACCTTTTTTTACCATAAATTCTTCTTTTTTCTGGCTGTAGATCATTGTACCAATAAGGTCGGCAGGCAGAAGATCGGGTGTGAACTGTATCCTGTTGAACTTTGCGCTGATAGAGTTTGCCAGTGTTTTAATTGCAAGAGTTTTTGCCAGTCCGGGTACACCTTCCAAAAGAATATGACCGTTTGAGAGCAATCCAATAAGTAATCGTTCTATCATGGCTTTCTGCCCTACGATCACTTTGTTCATTTCCATTGTAAGAATATCAACGAACGAACTTTCGCGTTGTATCTTTTCGTTAAGTTCTCTGATGTCTATTGTTTCCTGCATAATATTATTTTTTTTGTCAGTGCAAATGTAAAAACATAATGATTATAAAATCAAAATTCAGTGGTTAAAAAAAGTTAGTTGGTTAGTTAAAAAAAGTTAAAGGGGGGTGATGTGTTGATAAAGGTCCTCGTGTAGGCAAGGTGGTTGCTACCATAGACCTACTAGCATAGCGAAGCCTATCGTTATCAATCCAAGCAATCATTGAGGCTTACACGATGTTATGCCGATAGGGGCACATATAGAAAAAATCTTTTGCCTACCCGACTGTGTCATTCAGGCGGGCAAATCTGTTCCGTATTGGTATAGATAGTTTTTTTAGAAATAAGTATTTACTGCGAATTCAAATTGATTGATAAATATTTCTTTAAACTGTGAAATATTATTCTGTTCATAAAACAACAACATTGCTTTTTTATAATCTACTGAATCTACCGTTCTAAATGATATTGGACAATATTTATAATAAATCAAAAAGGCATTACTTACAATTCTGGCAGTTCTTTTATTTCCATCAGCAAAAGGTTGTATGTATGATATCAAAACAAGTGATAATAATGCTTTCTCAAAAACACTTTTTTTCTTATTGACTAAATCGCACATACTTGTAATGGCGTCATTAATTTGAAACTCATTATCCAATGGGCGATAGTTAGTTCCTGTTATACCTACTCTTCTTTTTCTTATATTTTTATCAATCGCTAGTTCTTTAATCAATAAGCTATGTATATTTTCTATTTTAGTTACTGTTATAGGAACTAAATAATTCGGTTGTTCTATTATAAAATCAATCGCTTCCTTATGATTTAAAAGCATTATTGCTTCTTCCTTAGTTTTACCAGAAGCTGTCTCTTTTTGTTTTAATAATCTTTCTGTTTCAAGTAATGTATAAGTATTGCCTTCTATTTGTGAAGATTTCCAGCTTAAATCTATTGCAAGCCGCTCCAATTCTTTGTTAAATTCAGGTTTACTTAAATGAGAAATATTATTTTTATATAATTCTTGTAAAGATGTTAATTTTTTAATTTCAATTTCTGTAAAAATATTTGTAATTTTTAATGTGTCTTGAATAAGAGTAAAATTAAAATTCTTTTTAATTATTCTCTCATCTACCTCTTTTTTATAATATTTTTCAATATCTACTGGTTGCAATAATTCATAAGCAGGAGAAATTAAATATTTAGTTCCCTTCCCTTTACCAGTAGTTATAAGTAGATTTTCATTTGTTAATTTGGTTAATATTCTTTTTACTGTTGCATAGCTTATTGAAGCTTTTATTCCATCATGAATCTCTTTTGATGAGCATTCAATATTTTTTTTAATCAAGTCTAATATTTCATATTCTCTTTTATCTATCATTTTGATTAAGTTTTTAATTTGAGCTCACAAATATATAAAATATGGCTCAAATAATTTTATTTATGAGCTGTAATAATTTTTAAAATGAGCTATAACGATCATGTATTGCTTTACAAGCTGTAAAATAGCTGCTTTGTTGCCGTCTGGATTACTTACGAAATTGTATTGCTTGCAATGGCTGACAAGTCCGCCGAAATAATAATTTTAAGTTGTACCACTGAAACCCGTCTCTCGATAGCTATCGGGAACAAACCATTGAAGCAATGCGAAGTAAGCAACATGTGGTTATTTCAATAACTTCTCAATTTCTTTGATAAGACTTTCAGTCTGTTCAAGTAAAGGAACTACTGTTTCTTGGTCGAACGAGATGAAGTCAGCATAATCTTCTTCTTGTCTCCAGTCAAATAAGTCAGAATATAATTTGCCAAATTTTTTTTCTATAATACCAGTCTTAACAAATTCACTGTGGAATTTAGTCTTGCAACCGTTGTGAGTGTGTGTCTGAAAATTGTTTTTTAGAAGTAAGGCATTTACAGAATAGAAAGAAGCATAGTATAATCTATTAATGCAAGAATTCCATCTACCACTATCAGCTAATAAAAGAGCATCTGCTAAAGTTTCATAAGCTCTTTCGATTCTATACTTAATTAAGTCGTTTAAATTCCCACTCATATTTTGATCCCTTCTCTTGTAATATTATAAAACAGCGGTGTTACAGAATATTTTGTTTCCCAATCATTCTTTGAAAAAACAAATGTTGAAATAGGCTCACCTGTTTCAAGTTCTATATCAAAAATTTCATGCCTGTATTCCTGTTCTTCCTTTCTGGAAACGCTTGAAGATTTTAATAAAATAAGGATGTCCCAGTCTGAGTCTTGGTTAGCAGTCCCTCTCGCATGTGAACCAAAAAGTATAATGTCCGCATCGGGATTCTTGCTTTGAATCTTTGATTTAATTAGGCTAATTATATATGTCTCTTTCAAGTTCATAGTTATTTTTTAACAAAGATAAGAAACATTTTTGAATTTTTTCACCACTTGTTGCTATCGATTATGCATTGCTTAAATTGGCTGACGAGTCGGGCGTGTCCGCCGTAATAATATTTATTAATTACACATCGCTGCACCGTCAACCAAAAGTTATTGAAACAATGCTAAGTTGGCGGCTGCCATTTATTCAAAATGTCATTTTAATTCCAATTCCGTTACAAGTCAATCCTACTTTGAAATCCATATTATTCATTCCTGTTAGTTTTAATCCATTATTATAAATTCTTACTGCATTTATTGCATGTTTGGAATATGCTGTTGAGAATGGAATCGAAACAATAATCAATCCCGCACCAATTCCAGCTAAAGTCCAATTAGGTTCTCCACCAACAACAGCTCCTCCTAATACCCAACCAACCATGAATCCACCGACAGATCCAAATACAGATTCAATATTATAATTGTTTTTTGCAATTTTCATCTCTTTGTATGCCTCTGTATTTGTTTGGGTAATATTCAAAAGTTTTCGAGGCGTTAAATTCTTACCATTTTGTTTAAATGTTGTCTCAAGAGCTTTCTTTATTTCAATCGAATCTGATTTATTTTGTGCAAATATTTGAGCAAAATTTAATAAAAATAATCCGATAAAAATAGTTTTTTTCATGCTGATATATTTTAATTTGTCGTTCTCATTTTATGGTTGCTGCCAACTTCTTTATACCTATGGTTCGACAGGACTATATCAACCAAATTTGGCTGTACTGCTTCGGTTTTTTTCCGTTTCGTCAGATCAGATGATCTTCTTTATTAAACGAAGTTTGTGGGTATATTTTTTAAGTTTTTCGTTATAGATACCTTCATGATCAAGCTTGTCAATGCGCACGCGACCGGATGAATGAATTATTTTCCCCTTTGGAATAATTATTCCTACATGAATAATATTTCCTTCTTCATCATCAAAAAAAGCAATATTGCCGGGAGTCGCTTCCGAAAGAAAGTTCACAGTGGTTCCCTGGGTTGCCTGTTGACCGGCATCTCTCAATAATTTTATTCCGCTTAACTTATATGACATTTGTACCAATCCGGAACAATCAATACCGAAGGGCGATCTGCCTCCCCACAAATAAGGGGCGTCAAGGTACATAAAAGCATTTTCAACTATCTTTTCGCCGTTGACTTCTTCCTTGCTCGACCTTACATTTCCATCGAAAGAGTACTTTTGGTCATCAATATAAAAAGTGTTATTGGCAACAAAAGGAAGTGAACTTCCAAGCACTACAGGGATCATGTAATTCTTTGTTTCATTAATGAGAACCTGCACCAGGTCGAGAGTTATTGTTGAGCCGAAATCAGTAAGCTTTTCATAAGTTTCATTATACAGAGGCATATATTGATTAGCATCAATCCACCCCTGGTAGTTATCATTTATAAGCCTCACCTTTATCCAGTCATTTTCTTTTTCCTGTATTTCAAACAATTCACCAAAAAGTAATTCAGTGATCATTTCGCTTTTATGTGATGGTTCGAGCCTAACAGGCACTATACTTAAATTGCACATTCCAAATCGCATAATATTTTTTTTATAGTAATTTAATTTGCAATTTTACTAATTATTAGGTAAAATAAATAACATTTTCCCATAATTATTTAAATAATTTCTATTTTCGTAAAAACAATAAAATCATGAAATTTATAAATCGGCTTGCTGAAAGATATTCTGATATATATAAGGTATTACTTTTTATTATCAGTGTATTCTTTATAGTACTTCAATTTCCTAAAGAAGGGAAATTCAAATATGAATTTCAGAAAGGGAAGCCATGGATGCATGAAGATTTAATTGCCCAGTTTGATTTTGCCATATTAAAATCAAATGAAGATTTATCGGCTGAAAAGGTTACTGCACTTGAAAACACCAATCTTTATTTTTCATTAAATAACAAAATTAAAGATGAAAAAATAAAATTATTTAATGATGAATTCAACCGAAAATGGACAGAAAGGTATGGGGAAAAAAATGAAAAACTTCGTAAGGGTGTTCTTAAATCATCCCTTGCTATTTTAGATTCCATTTACAAAAAAGGTATTATTCAGCTTACTGATTCAATTGAAAACAAAGATGGTGATTTTGTCGTAAGCATAATTGACGGAAATATTGCTGAAGAAAAAGAATTGTCGGAGTTATATACAATACAAACATCTTACGATTATATTGTAGATGCGCTTAACAAAAAACCCATAATTGACAAGGAATTTCTATTACCTCTGCTTGAAAGCGCAATGTCGCAGAATATTTTATATAATGAAGATATTACTGATAAATATAAACAAAATATTCTGAACAATATATCTCTTACACGAGGAATGGTGCAGAAAGGAGAAAGGATTATTTCAAAGGGTGATATTGTAACACCTGAAAAATTCCAGGTTATTGAATCCATGAAAAAAGAATATGAATTACAATTAGGCGCTTCTTCTAAATATTTCAAGATATTATTAGGGCAGATTTTGCTTGTTTGTATTTCATTCATTGTGTTGCTGCTGTTTCTTATGTCGTTCAGGAAAGATGTGCTTTCTGATAATAAAAAAGTTTTATTCATCTTGCTTAATATTTTCTTTATGGTTTCTATTACCAGTGCCGTGGTGCGTCTTGATGTATCATACTTATACCTGGTTCCGCTATGTATAGTTCCTGTTATTATAAGAACTTTCTTTGATACAAGGCTTGCGCTTTTTGTTCATTTAGTAATGGTTATTATCATAGGGTTTCTTGTACCTAACAGTTTTGAGTTTGTATTTCTTCAACTTATTGCCGGTATTATTGCCATTGTCAGCATAGCTAACCTTAGAAAGAGATCGCAATTCTTTTTTACGACAATTTTAATATTTATTACTTATTCCGCTACATATACAGGAATAACGCTGATGCAGGAAGGAAGCCTTTCGAACATAAATACTACGAATTTTATTTGGTTTGCAGGAAGTTCGCTTCTTATAGTTTTTACTTATCCCCTGATCTTTATTTTCGAGAAAACATTCGGATTGATAACTGATGTTTCACTCATGGAGCTTTCGGATATCAATAGCCGCTTGTTGCGTGAATTATCGCATAAAGCGCCTGCCACTTTGCAACACTCCATGCAGGTTGCTAATTTGGCTGAAGAGGCGATTTTAGAAATAGGAGGGAACACCCTGCTTGTAAGAGCCGGCGCACTTTATCACGATATAGGTAAAATGGATATGCCAATGTATTTTACCGAAAACCAGGGCAGCAGTATTAATCCCCATGAAGATATTACTTCCGAAGAAAGCGCTTCTATTATCATAAGTCATGTGATTAAAGGAGTTGAAAAGGCTAAGAAATATAATATTCCCGAACGCATAATTGATTTTATAAGAACTCATCATGGCACCAGAAAGACGCAATACTTTTTTCAGCAATTTATAAAAAATAATCCTGAAGAAACTGTGGACGAAAGCAAATTCAGGTATCATGGACCGATCCCTTTTTCGAAAGAAACGGCTGTACTTATGATGGCTGATGCTGTTGAGGCAGTTTCGCGTACTCTTATAAAACCTGATGAAGATACTATAAATTCTATGGTTGAAAATATTATAAATATGCAAATTGAACAACAGCAGTTTATCAATGCAGATATTACATTCCGTGATATTACCATCATAAAAAAGATTTTTAAAAAGAAATTACAGAATATATTCCATGTCCGGATTGAATATCCTGCTTAAAATATTTGCTATTACTCAGCAGATTTTTTTTAATGATTTAAGAACAGAAATTAACGAATTTTGATTTATGATTTTACATTGCATTTGTAAGGGATTGCTTTTAATTATTTCTATGATAAGTTTCAATGATTTCTTTAATCAATGATTCCAGATTTATTAATCGTTCTTCAGGTAAGTGTTTAATCACTTCTAAAATCTTAAATCGTTAATCCTTGTTCATTATTCATTCCTACATAACAGTTTCATACTTTTTAGATATTCAACAGTCATCTTACCTTCATTAAATAATAAATCCAGTATACTAAGGTTTGGAATGAAATCATATTTATTGCTGAAAACTTGTGTGTATTTCAGAAAAGAAGAAATAGTGCAATTGTTATTCTTAGGTGAAATAGAGTGTCTGAAATCCGGAAATACTTTATTCGACTCAATATAAGTTTCAGTAAATTTTATTTCAGTTGAAATTTCGCATAGCTTTAATAAAGTGTGAAGAAGCTCTGTATTCAGGTCAATCAGGAATTTGTATTTTTTTATGTAGAAAGGTTCAATCTCATCACGAAAGTATAGAAAAAAAGGAGAAGAGTTATATGCTGATTCTATAGAACGCCAGTGTATCTTTTGCCACGGTTGACTATGATCAATTTCAATATCTTTTACCTTGGTATGGTTGCCGGAAGTTTTAATTACAGGAATACTTAATAATAGTTTGCCGTTTGCAGCATTGATATAACAACGATTCCTGTATGTTTGTTTTATATAGTTTTCAAATATATCTATATAAATAATTTGATATTTATTCAGGTGATAAAAGTATTCAACTGTCGGTAAATATGCAGTAGAGAAGAGATTATTTAAATAGTCTATTTCCAAAATTAATATTTTGTTTGTTGTTTATTGTTTGTTGTTGCATTATGCAGATTGAAGACTGAGGACTGCAAACTTTTTATCCCTTTAATATTTCCCTAATTCCATATTTTACTATTTCAACCAGTTGTGCTATTAACATATAAAAGATTGATTGTCAGACTGAGTTTATCGAAGTCATATTTCGATAAACTCAATATGACACTTGATTATT
>CAINEZ010000598.1 GCA_903847905.1 uncultured Bacteroidota bacterium | reverse complement strand
TTTACAAACTTTTATCGCTTCAGCTTGCGTTTTTACCAAATAAGAATATAGTTTATATTTTCCTGTATCAATAAAATTATTATGTTTTTCGAAATCTGCATCGGGTGCATACGCAATAAATACTGATTTAAAAGCCATTGTTACCTCCTTTTTTATTTTATTATAATTTACAAATATAAATTACTACATTTTAATTTCAGAATTGACTTATTTACTTCTTAAATCATCATTCGTTGATCCTTGTTCATTATTCTTTTTTTGCAAACAGAGAACTTATAACATTCAAGATTATGCCTTTTGCCTTGTCTACTTGTCAACTTATATCCTTTCAACTCCAAGTTCTTCGGCAATTTCATTCAATTTCTCAACAACTACAGGCATTACATCAATGCCTTCTTTCATTTTTACAACTTCCAATTCTCTTTCTGGATCGCCTGGAATAAGAACTTTTTCTTGTCCTTCGGCTGGTTTTGAATTACGGAAAGTTAAAATCCATTTATCCATCATTTCTTTAAATTCAGCAGCAGGGCGGAAAGCATCAATTCTCATCGCTCCAAAAAAATGTCCGGTTCCTTTTACATCAGGGTTATTTTTCACCGGTAAATATGCAACCGATGGCGGAACCCATGGACCATAGCCCGCTCCGGAAAGCACGGCAGATAATATATCTACGACAGAGCCAAGACAATATCCTTTATGACTGCCGTGTTCGTAATCGCCACCAAGAGGCAAAATGGCTCCGCCTTGTGTTAAAATATTGGGATCATCGCATGCATTTCCATCTTTGTCCTGTACGTAACCCAATGGCGCTTTCTTTCCTTTTTTGTGCATGATGTCTAATTTACCGCGCGCAATGGGTGTTGTAGCAAAGTCGGCAACAAAGGGAGGTTGTTTGTCGGCAGGAACGGCAACTGCTATTGGATTTGTGCCAAGCAAACGATCAATTGAAAATGTTGGAGCTACAAGCGGATTAGCATTTGTCATCGCAATACCAATCATATCATGTTCAAGAGCCATCATCGAATAATATCCTGCAATACCGAAATGATTTGAATTGCGCACCGAAACCCAGCCTGTGCCAACAGCTTTTGCTTTTTCAATTGCAATTTCCATAGATTTTTTTGCAGCGATCATTCCCAGTGCTGAATCACCGTCAACAACAGCAGTAGAAGGTGTTTCATGAACAATTACAATATTTGGGTTAGTATTGATTCTTCCCTGCTTCCACAAATTATAATAGTCTGCAATTCGCAGAAGCCCATGTGAACTGATACCGCGTAGTTCAGATTTTAATAAAACATTGGCTACAGTTGCTGCATCATTCTCACTACATCCTATTACTAAAAAAAGTTTTTTAGTAAAATCGCGAAGATATTTATAAGTGTACATTTGTTTAAATTGATTTCAAAATTTATAATCTATAAAATTCAGTAAAAGCAACGATGGCGATGAATCAAGCATTACCGTATTTTCGGAAAGAGTTCTTTCAAAATAATCAATATTCGTAATAAGGAGATCAAATTTTTTCAGAAAAACCGGATCCATTTTTTTTACATAATCTACATATTGAATTTTTTCATTTTGTATATTCATATTAGATAAATTGTTGACACCTTCTGAAGTCATAAAAACTATATTACATTCAGAATTGCTAAGCAATTTTTCACAGATATTGTTTAATCTTTCTAAATATACACTATCAGATAGAATTAAAACATTGTGTATTTCCTGAAAATCTTTGCCAATGAAAACACCGACGGTGCATTTAGCCTGTTCAATAATATTCTTTACTTTTCCACCTAAAGCATTTTTATTGAATACCGATCTTGCTGCGCCTATTAATAGCAGGTTGCATTTTTCTTTATGAGCCGTTTTGATGATTTCTTTTGTAACTTCATTTGAAGTTTTATAAATTGAATTAAGATTAATGCCCAATTCCTGTGCAGTATTTTTAATAGGAATAAAACTTTTTCTTTCAAAATCAATCGCTTCAGTGCGGGTTATTTCGGTGTGCGGTGTTAAGTGTAAAGCAGTAATATTTTTCGAAATATTGTTTCTGCCGGATAACGAACTGGCTAGTTTTAGTAAGGTCGTTCCCATTTTTGGAATCCCGAATGAAATTAATATTTTAAAACTTAAATTATCTTTAAGTGAAATTTTAACGCTTTTTTTGTATTTTTCAATAAAATTTAATGAAGGTCCTGCCATAAAAGTTGTTGTAAGCGCCATAATTACCATGATTGAGAAAATTTCAGGCGATAAAATTCCAAGATCATAACCAATGTTTAAAACAATAAGTTCCATCAATCCTCGTGTATTCATAAGCACGCCCATAGTAATTGAATCTCCCCACGAATTTCCAATAAAACGTGCAGCTAATGTAATTCCACCGAGTTTCCCGATTATTGCTATAAGAATTACTATACCGCAAATTGTCCATAAATAGGGCGTGTTCAGCAATCCGATCTGTGTCCTAAGACCGGAGAATGCAAAGAATAAAGGTAATAAAACAACAGTACTGACATCTTCAATTTTATTGATCATGAGTTTTTTAAAAATCTGATTTTTGGGAACTACCACCCCTGCTATAAAAGCGCCGAATAAGGCATGTATCCCAATTGCTTCAGTAAAAAAAGCTGAAGAAAAAAGTATCAGAAAAATAAATGCAATAACAGTTTTACTTAGATTTTCATTAGATATATAAATGCTCCCAATTCTCTTTAAAACAGGCTGAACTATTAATAGCATTAACATTACAAATATTATTACGATAACAATTACCAATACTGCGCTTATAGCAGTGCCTGCCTGGGCTATTGCAATAATAGCAGCAAATATAAGCCATGCGGTAATATCATCAGTTGCAGCGCAGGTTATAACCATTATTCCTAAAGGTGTTTTTGTAAGTCCTTTTTCATGTAAAATTCTTGCAAGAACTGGAAATGCAGTAATACTCATTGCTATGCCAATGAACAAAGCAAAAGTAGTAAAACTTACTCCTGGCATAGCGAAGGAAGAGTATATGAAATATGAGAGCACGATGCCTAAAAAATATGGAAAAATTATACCTGTGTAACTTATGATTACTGCTGAATTAATTTTTTTCCGAACAAGCTTTGTGTCTATTTCCATGCCTATAATAAACATAAATAATACAAGCCCGAATTGACTTACTAGTTGAAGGTTATTAAGCGAATTAGCCGGAAATATGAATTTGAATGTTTCAGGGAAAATTGATCCCAGAAAAGAAGGCCCGAGAATAATTCCCGCAATTATCTCCCCAATTACAATAGGTTGCCCTAGTTTACCGATTGCGAGTCCCAGTATTCTTGAAAAAATAATGATAATTATGATTTGTACCAATAAGATACTTAAAGGGGAGGAAATCTGTTTTTTAAGGGTATTCAGGGTACTGTTAAATAAAGAAGTGTCCTCCTGAATATTACTGTTAATATCAGTATTTGTTTTTATGCTGACAGATGATTCTGTTTTTTTGTGATGCCCTGTAAGAATAGCATTTCGTTTTTCACCTTCATTCAATATAAGCCAAATCAGTAAACCGAAAACCAGCAAAATGATAAAATAAAAGGTGAAATTTCTTTTCATTTTATTTTGGTAATATTCTTTGCAAAAGTAAAGTTTATAAATTAACAACACTCTGTTTATGTATTATTTGTATTTTATATGTAAAATTTTTGAATTTATTATTTTTGCCTGATAGAAAAAATAAGTATATTTACAGCATTAAATTTAAAAACTATGGGTAAAGAAAAAACCGTAAAAAAGGAAGCAAAGAAAGCTCCTGCAAAGTCTCCAAAAGAAAAAAAAGAAGCAAAAAAACTCAAAAAACTTGCTAAAGGAGGCTTTTAAATAGAAATGAAAAGATGGGTAATAGTAATTCTGGGACCCATCTTTTTTATTTTTTTTATTTTCACATAAAAAATTATTCAAAATGAGTGATCTCTTAAAGTTGAAGCCGGAAAGAGTTTGGTACTATTTCCATGAAATATGCAAAATACCACGACCTTCAAAGAAAGAAGAAAAAATTTCTGCATGGCTTGTCGAATTTGGAAAGAAAAATAACCTCGAAACCAAAAAAGATTCTGTTGGCAATGTTATTTTAATAAAACCGGCTTGTAAAGGAAAAGAAAATGTTAAAACAGTTGTTTTGCAAAGCCATATTGATATGGTCTGTGAAAAAAATTCTTCCACGGTTCATGATTTTGATAAAGATCCTATAATTCCTGTGATTGATGGTGAATGGGTCAAAGCAAAAGGTACTACCCTGGGTGCAGATGATGGCATAGGTATCGCCGCACAGCTTGCATTACTTGAAGCAACTGATATTTCTCATGGACCTTTAGAATGCCTTTTTACTGTTGATGAAGAAACTGGTCTTACCGGCGCTTTTGCGTTAGCTCCTGATTTTGTTAAAGGAAGAATTTTATTGAATTTGGATTCCGAAGATGAAGGGCAATTATTCATTGGGTGCGCAGGAGGAAAAGATACCTCAATTTCATTTACATATAATAAAGAGAATACCCCTGAAAATGTTAATGCTTATAAAGTATCTGTTACGGGGCTGAAAGGAGGACATTCCGGCGATGATATTAATAAAGGACTTGGTAATGCTGTTAAAATTTTAAATAGATTTTTATGGAATGCCGCCGATAAATACAAAATGAGAATTGCTAAATTTGATGGCGGTAATCTGCGAAACGCATTGGCGCGCGAAGCATTTGCAAATATTATTATTCCGGAAAATTTCAAGAGCAATTTTATTGACTATGCTTCCTTATTTAATAATATCATAAAAGATGAACTGAAAATTACTGAGCCTGATTTTAAATTTGTTGTTGAAAGCTTTGAGAAGCCTTTATTTCTGTTAGACTCCGCTACACAATTCAATTTATTAAACTCGTTGTATGCATGCCCTCACGGAGTAATTGCAATGACAGCCGATATGCCCGGATTAGTTGAAACATCAACAAACCTGGCATCAGTTAAAACCCTTGATGACGAAATTATTGTTCAGACAAGCCAGCGAAGCTCTGTTGAATCTTCAAAAGATGATGTAGCAGCAATGGTTGCATCAGTTTTCAAAATGGCAGGCGCAAAAGTTACTCATGGCGAAGGTTATCCCGGCTGGAAACCTGATGTTAACTCCCCTTTATTACAAGTTGTAAAAAACACATATATACGCTTATTTAAAAATGAACCCAAAGTTCTTGCTATTCATGCGGGCTTGGAATGTGGCGTTATCGGCGAAAAATATCCAGGTATGGATATGATTTCATTCGGTCCCACTTTAAGGGGAGTTCACTCTCCCGATGAAAAAATAAATATTGAAAGCGTTAAAATGTTTTGGGAATTACTTGTTGAAGTATTAAAAGAGATATAATATAATGTACTTAAAATAATAAATGGGTTTGAAATTTCAAACCCATTTATTATTTAAGATAATTTATAATCCGATTTCAATTCCTGCACGATAAATAAGAGGGCTGTCATAATGATTATTTATCGTTTCATTAAAATTATAAAGTATCATTATATAAAAATATGAATTTTCGCCAATGAGTTGTCTGTAGCCACCGCCAGCAAGAACATTACTCTCAAAAAACCTTGGAGTATTATTTATGTTATAAGGATCAAAATATTTGGTTTCTAAACTTAGTAATTCATATTCTCCATGTAACAAAAAATTTTCAAGGAAATAATATCGCGCAAATACTCTTCCACCATAGATTGAGGTTTTATATATAGCTCCGGTATAATAATCTTTTGCTCTATAATATTGATATGTGAAACCAAGGCCAGCTGCAATGTTCTTTGTTATTTTATAACCAATTAAAGGAGAAATATCAACCATTGTAACATCTCCAAATTGTAAGCCTATGCTTCCGCCTGTAAATAAACGTTTCTTGAAACTATCCGATGAAGCTTTTGATTGATCATCTTGTGCGAAAAGATTAAAAAAACTTAAATGGAGAAGGATAAAGAATATTAAAAAGATGTTTTTTGATTTCATAAATATAACTTTAAATAAGTGCAAAATTAAACTATTTCATCAAAACTCATTTTCTCAAACTTTATTATGATGAATAAAATAAATATAAAGATATTTATATCAGAGGTTTATGTATTGATTGATAAAATAGTTGAGAAAGAATTAGGAAAATCGAATAAACTTTATTTATCTTTGCAACCCCAAATTAATTCTGGGGAAAATAGTTCTGATATAAAAAATTAAAAATAATTTG
>CAINEZ010000597.1 GCA_903847905.1 uncultured Bacteroidota bacterium | reverse complement strand
TTTACAAAGAAGCGCTTAAAAAAAATAATTTTGAAATATTTAAATAAAGTAATCTGAAAATATTTTAAGTGCCTTTAGCTTTTTTAATGTATAATATGAAATTTCTAATTTTTTTGGTTAATCGTTTTTTGGTTTCTTAGTTTTAGTTTGTATAGTTGCTGGTTTTAGTTTTGTTAGTTAACGATTCTTTTACAACACTGACAATAGGTATTAAATTTTTTAGTGGGAAACAACAACAAAAAACTGAATAACCAAAACTATTGACTAATAAACCAATAACTAAAAAAGAAAATAAAAACTTTAAGCGCAAATTATTTACATAAATAGCAATAAATGAAAAAAATATTAATTTCCCTGATACTGTTTTTCTATGTAGGAATTTATTTTCTGTATGCGCAGAACAAAGTGATAGATCAGACAGTAGCAGTAGTTGGAAGTAACATGATTATGCTTTCGGATATTGAAAATCAATATGCACAATATGTATTGCAGGGATATAACAAAGGCGACAGTAGCTTTAAATGTGTGTTGCTGGAAGAACTGATGTTCCAGAAGTTGTTGCTAAATCAGGCAGAAATTGATAGCGTAACAGTTACTGACAGCCAAATTGAAACCGATCTAGATCGAAGAATAAAATATTTTTCAAAACAAATGGGTGGTGATGCTGAACTTGAAAAATATTATAACAAAACTATTCTTGAAATTAAAACAGAATTTCGCAGTATTATTAAAGACCAATTGCTGCAACAAACAATGGAATCAAAAATTACTGAAAATGTAAAAGTTACCCCTTCAGAAGTGAAAATGTTTTACAACAATATGCCAAAAGATAGTATTCCCATTGTTAGTTCTGTTGTAGAGGTAGGTCAAATTGTAAAAATGCCAAAAGTAAACGAAGCAGAAAAAAACAAAGCCAAAGAAAAACTTAATGAAATTCGCGAAAGAATTCTTAAAGGTGAAGATTTTGCAACACTTGCTGCTCTATATTCCGAAGATGAAGGCACATCCTCCAAAGGAGGAGAGTTAGGATTAACAAGCAGAGGAGAGCTTGATCCCGATTTTGAAGCTGCAGCTTTTAAACTGAAAGAAGGTGAAATTTCTCCAATTGTACTTTCCCAATTCGGTTATCACATCATCAAACTAATTGAAAGAAGAGGAGAAATGATTAATGTAAGACATATTCTTATCAAAACAAAGGTAGCTACAGAAGATCTTTTAAAAGCCAAACTCTCTCTTGACACAATTTATGAATTGATAAAAGCTGACACCATTACTTTTGAAAAAGCTGCTGCAAAATATTCTAATGATCCATCAAAAGCAAACGGAGGATTATTGGTCAACACTGAAACCGGAACATCAACATTTAAACCAGATCAATTAGATGAATCAGTTTTCTTTGTCATAGATAAAATGAAAGTTGGTGAAATTTCACATCCTGTTCCTATGAAAACAGAAGATGGTAAACAGGCATATAGATTACTTTACCTAAAATCGCGCACCGACCCTCACCGCGCCAATATGAAAGCTGATTATGATTATATTCAAACAGCTGCTTTAAAACAAAAACAAAATAAAGTGATAGAACAATGGATTAAAAAGAAAGCAGCGCTAACTTATATCCACATTTCAGATGAATATAAAGACTGTAAATTTAATTATCAATGGTTCAATTAAGAATTATTTATTATGCAATTCAAAACAGACGTTGAAGCAGTAGATGCATTAGTAGAAAAATATAAAACTCTTAAAAACGAGGTTGCGAAAGTAATTGTTGGCCAGGATGAGATCGTTAATAGTTTAATTATTTGTATTTTCAGTAAAGGACATTGTCTGCTTGTTGGTGTTCCAGGTCTGGCAAAAACATTGATGGTTAATACTCTTGCTAAAGCACTTGGACTTTCATACAGCCGTATTCAATTTACCCCCGACCTGATGCCTTCTGATATTATTGGCACAGAGATATTAGACGAAACAAGGAAGTTCAGATTCATAAAAGGTCCAGTTTTTGCCAACGTAATACTTGCTGATGAGATCAACCGCACACCTCCTAAAACACAGTCTGCTCTGCTTGAAGCTATGCAGGAAAAAGCTGTTACTGCCGCAGGTAATACTTACAAATTAGATGAACCTTTCTTTGTGCTTGCAACTCAGAATCCAATTGAGCAGGAAGGAACGTATCCATTACCCGAAGCCCAACTCGACAGGTTTATGTTTAATGTATGGTTAGATTATCCTTCTTTTCAGGAAGAATTAGATATTGTTAAAACCACTACTTCAGGCCTTGATCCAAAAGTACAGGTAGTTTTAAGCAAAGATGAAATTCTCTCCTACCAGAGTGTGCTAAATAAAATTCCTATTACCGATAATGTTCTACAGTACGCTGTTAACCTTGCGACCAAAACCCGTCCAAATACTCCAAAAGCGCACTCATGGGCAAATGATTATCTTTCATGGGGAGCTGGCCCGCGTGCTTCACAATACCTTGTTATTGGCGCAAAAGCACACGCTGCAATTAACGGAAAATATTCCCCCGACATTGAGGATGTTCAGGCAGTCGCTGTTTCTGTTCTTCGCCACAGGATAGTGAGAAATTATAAGGCTGAAGCAGAAGGAATTTATGCTGAAAAAATCGTGGAAGAATTTCTGAAGTAATAGATTATACTATTTTTTTTATGCTTTAAACAATAATGATATTTTGAATATTCTATATCATAAAAAAAGGGGATTAAAAATCCCCTTTTTGTTTGTTACAGTAAAGAATATAATCATTTTACTGAATAATCAGCTTTTTGATAATATTGCTTTTTTCATCAGATATCCTGATCATATATATACCTTTTGTAAGATACGACAGGTTAAGTTGTTTGTTGCTGGTTGCAGCGTTTAGCTTTTCAGTATAAACTATCTGCCCCTGTATTGTATAAATTGTAAGGTCAGCATTATTTATTCCATCAGTTACAATATTTATCATACCGTTAGTAGGGTTGGGGAAAATCCTGATATCAGGATTATTTGAATATTCATTGTCCATTGTGGTAATGCCTTCTGTAATCATTACATTATCTATGTCAATGTAATAACTACTGAGTGCTCCATTTGAAGCACGGAATCCAAGTATTACAGAACTTCCTGCATACTGAGATATAGGAATTGAAATGTGTTTCATAGTAGCAGAAAGAACATGATTTGAAGAATCAATAACATAAACAGAAGAGAACGAATTGCCACAATCAATAGAAATCAAAGCCTTCAGTGTGTCTTTTCTTAATGTGTATGCAGTCCCGTCTGAATATTTTGTGTATCTATAATCGAAAGACAAATAAGAATTATTAGTAATTGGGCCAACTTTCTTTTTCAGATAAGCGTATGCAGTGGATGGTGTAGCCATATATTTATATATAACATACGAGGTATTTCCATGTCCGCTAGTTCTACTCATATTTGTATTCCAATTTGCGAGTGATGAAACTCCTTGGAAATCTTCAACATAAGGTATCGTGCTTATAGCAGTGATAGAAATTGTGGCATTTGTTGTATCATTAGTTAATACGTTATCAGTTGCTAAATGGGTATATGCTTTAAAAGTATAATTACCTATTGTAACCGTATTTATTAAACCCATAAATAAAGTATCCGCGCTACCTACAGCTAAAGGTCCGGCAAGTGTAGCATTCAGGGCTGAACTTCCGGAAGGAGTAACAATATTTACAGTAACAGGAATATTTGTTTGTGGTGAAGCCCCATAATTCGACACAACTACCTCAACAGAATCGGATTCAATACCGCAAACTTTAGATATAGGTTTGAGTAATGCAGAAACCCCTACATCATTAGGTGACAAAATTGCAACTTGAACCCCGTCCAAACCAATATCGTCCACACCCCAATCTGAAGTAGCTTTAAAACTTATTATTGTAGTAGCCGAAGTGGAAGCGCCAAGTGATATTTGTTCCAACTGCCATGTTGATGCAGTTGTAAATTTTTGAAGAAATGTATAATTACTTCCATTATCTGTCGAAATATACACAGCAAGGCTATCCGATCCGCTTGGATTAATATACCAAAATTTTAATTGTTTTTCACCTGTAGCAGAAAAATCCAGAAAAGCATCTAAAGCCCCATTTTCCCCTGGAGAAGCGTCATAAGAGTGAAAACGTGCAGAATGAATAGTTCCGCCTTCACCAGCAGGAGTATAACTACCGAAAGAGCCATTCCATCCAATTGTTGCTAATTCATCATCCCTTCTCCATGAGTTGCTTTCTGTTGATGGGGTACTTGTTGCCGGGGTGTTTGTCCAATATAATGATGGAACATCTTTCGTATCAAATTTATTGACCCATGCACTATCGAAGTTTTCTATGAAAGGTAATGCAGCATAACCCTGAACAAATACTACTTTTGATGTTGTATCGTTGCTGTGATCGCTATCTGTGCTTCCATTCGGATTTTCGGTCCATGCCGTAATAGTATAGAATCCGTTTGTAGCAAAGTTGTAATTACCTATAGTAACAGGTCCATCAGTTGCATTTGAAGCAAGACTACCACTCCATGAATAAGGTGCTTGTAAAACGCTATTGACCTTCCATGCAATTGTTGCTGAAGTTAATATACTTGTTCCGAAATTCTTGATAGTAACACCTATATTGTTGGAACCAATATTAACAGGAGAAGACGGAGTATTGATTGCAGAAACCCCTGCGTCAGAAGGAACAGAGGGGAAACTGATCTGGATATTTGGTCTGGATGTAGCTGTTGTACCATTTCCTACTGGCGGAGTATCGTCATTCCACCATGCTTCCATCATGTAATCGGTGGTGGCAGTATATCTTATTGCTTTCGCTGTGTTTGCTTCATTAGTACCTACAGTACCAAAATTTGTTTCAACAAGAACAAGTAAATTATCAGCAGTATAATTAAATGCGGGGGATAAGCTGAAAGTTTGCCACCCTCCTGCTGTAAATGTAGTACTTGCGTTATCATAAACCAAAGTCGCTCCTGATATAAAATTCGCCCATGTGTCGGCATTTAATACGTTATCAGTAGTAGTTTTTAAGTATATTTTTACTGGTCCATTACTTGCTGAACTTAAAGATTGGATATACCATCCTAAGCTGGTAATATTGCCTGTAACACCAATTTCGGATGCTGTATAAAGTGTAGCGCATCTTTCATAGTCCCAATACATACCAAAAGGACGTTTGTTCGTGGTTGTACCTGTGCCGATAGTTACTGTTTGTGCAAAAATGGAAATGCTTATAAACATTGCCATGCATAGAGATAAAAACTTTTTCATAGATCTTAATTTTTTGTTTATAATTTGTTTTATTTTATAGACCGTCAAAGATATAAATTTTATTTTTACATTTTAATACATTTTAAAAAAAATACGAATTACAACCAAAACCGATATTTTTATGAAAAATACTATTAAAAACCTATCGATAAAACTACTTCTAAAAAGCTTTGTTTAATAAAAATATTAAAGAACCGTTAAATATTTTTTTTATTTTTCCTCCCTGTTTTGCAAAAAATGGTATTTTTGCCGCAGAAACATAGTATAAACAATTTTATATTCGTAAAATATGAAAAACTCATTCGGGATTTTAATCACAGTTGCAGTTATATCCTTTTTTATTCAAACTGCAGAAGCGCAAAAAACAAAACAATTTCAGGGAACAATAACATACAGTATTACATATACCGGCGAAAATCTCACACCTGCAACGAAAGCACAGCTCCCTACATCATCAGTTGTGACTGTTAAAGATTGTAAAACAAAAACAGAAATTGTAACTGGTCCTGTTACCCAGGCTGCTGTTACTGATGGAGTAACCAAGACGGAAATTGTACTTATAGACTATATGGGTACCAAATATGCATTAAAACTATCAGCTCAGGAAATTACTGATGGACTTGCAAAAGTACCTGCATCAACTGTTAATAAAACATCTGACACTAAAGTAATTTCAGGATATACATGCAAAAAAGCGATTTTATCTACTAAAGAAGAAGATGGATCTATTTCAATTGATACAATTTATTACACAGAAGATATTGGTTGCGCTGATCTTAATTTTTCCACTAAATTTAAAGATATACCGGGTGCTGTTCTCCAATATACTGAATATATGCCACAACCACAAATTGAAGCAACAGCTTTTTATACCACTACAGAAGTAAAAAAATCTAAAATATCCGATAATGTTTTCCTTATTCCAAGCGACTTTAAAGAAGTTACTCAAGAAGAATTTAAAAAACTATTTGGAGGGGAATAATTAATTGAATTTAATTAAATCCCCCATTTTGGGGGATTTTTTGTTTATAAGTATTAGTTTGTTAATATAAGTATTTTTTTACTTTTGCAAATAAAGGAACTATTCTATAGATGGCAGACTTAGAAAATCAGTTTAAAAAAAACACTCTTAAAAACGAGGAAAAGATTTCACCTACTCCGGAAAAAAAAGCCACAAAAACCAGAAAGGCAAAAGAAAATAAATCCGAACCAAAAGAAACAGTTTTCTCTGAAAGTGTTATTTTTTATAAGGATGAGAGATTTCGGAAAGTAGCTGGTCTTTTTTTTCTTATCTTTTCTTTTTATCTACTTGCGGCATTTGTTTCTTATTTATTTACCTGGCAAAACGATGATAATATTTTCTCGAGGCCAGCATCTGACCTGATATTTGATAACAGCGTCGCAGCTGAAAACTGGATGGGAAGAATGGGCGCTTATTTTTCATTCCTTTTTATTAAAAAATGGTTTGGCGTTGCATCATTTCTATTTGTTCTTCTATTTCTTGTTACAGGTTTAAAACTTTTCCTTAACATACGCATGCTTCCTATAGGACTGACTTACAAATATTCTTTTTTTGGTCTTATTTGGTTCTCATTAACATTCGGTTATTTTTTCAATACTCATGAATACCTAATGTTAGGTGGCACTTTGGGGCATCAGTCATATTTATGGTTAATAGGGATTCTCGGTAATATCGGAACTGGGTTACTTCTGCTATTCGCTTTGCTTAGTTTTCTTATTGTAGCTTATAACCTTTCCTTCAGATGGTATAAAAAGAAAACCCTTGAAATTTCAAAGAAATCAGAAAATGGGGAATCGTCAGAAACTGATGATAAAAAAGAAACAGATCCTTTTTATAAAAATGTGTTGTCGGAAAACACACTAAAAACTGAAGCGGAAACCGATAATAATCAGAAAAAGATTGTTGATTTTGAAGTAAAAGATAAAACTGAAGAAGATCAACCAAAAGAGGAATTAATATTATCAGAGAAAGATAAAATAAAAACGGGGAAAGATAAAATTGAATTTACAGTAGAAACCGCAACCATTAGTGAAGAGATTGATGAAGAAAAGCTTGCAGAGAAACTTGTTGCAGAAAAAGGCCCGTTTGATCCCAAACTTGACCTTCGCGATTTCAAACTCCCTACGGTTGCTCTGCTGGATGATTATGAATCTAACTCTGTTGGCGTACAAAAAGAAGAACTTGAAGCAAATAAAAACCGTATTGTTGAAACGCTGAATAATTATGCTATTCAGATTGATAAGATAAAGGCAACGATTGGACCAACTGTTACTCTATATGAAATAATTCCTGCTGCAGGCGTTAGGATTTCAAGGATCAAAAACCTTGAAGATGATATTGCTTTAAGCCTTTCAGCTCTTGGGATACGTATAATAGCTCCAATTCCCGGCAAAGGCACTATTGGTATTGAAGTTCCTAATCAGCGCCCCGAAACAGTCTCAATGAAATCGGTATTAACGTCTGATAAGTTCATAAATAATAATTTTGAGTTACCCATCGGACTTGGTAAAACTATTGCAAATGAAAGTTATGTTACCGATCTTACCAAGATGCCACATCTTTTGGTTGCAGGCGCAACCGGTCAGGGAAAATCCGTAGGATTAAATGCTATCCTTACTTCTTTACTCTTCAAGAAACATCCATCTCAGCTTAAATTCGTTCTTATTGACCCTAAAAGAGTTGAACTTACGCTATATTCAAAAATAGAAAGACATTATCTTGCAAAACTGCCTGACCTGGAAAATGCTATCATCACTGATACCAAGCAAGTGGTAAGAACTCTTAACTCGCTATGTATAGAAATGGATGCGCGTTTAGACCTATTGCACGATGCCAGAGTGAGAAATATAAAAGAATATAATGAAAAATTTGTTGCAAGAAGATTAAATCCTAACGACGGTCATCGCTTCCTTCCTTATATTGTATTAGTTGTGGATGAATTTGCCGACCTTATAATAATGGCCGGAAGAGAAGCGGAAACACCCATTACACGCCTTGCACAGCTTTCCAGGGCTATAGGGATTCATCTTATCATTGCTACACAAAGGCCTTCTGTAAATATTATCACCGGTACAATTAAAGCTAATTTTCCTGCACGCCTTGCATACAGGGTTATTTCAAAGATCGATTCCCGCACCATTCTTGATTCCAGCGGAGCCGATCAGCTTATAGGGCGTGGCGACATGCTTCTTTCAACCGGTAGCGACCTTATACGCCTGCAATGCGCTTTTGTTGACATTCATGAAGTTGAAAAAATAACAGAATTTATAGGCGCGCAAAGAGGTTATCCTGATGCTTTCAATTTACCTGAATATAATGAAGAAAATGGAGAGGATGTTAAAAACCTTGACCCATCTGAAAGAGATGAATTATTTGAAGAAGCAGCCAGAATTATTGTAACTCATCAGCAAGGTTCAACATCATTGCTCCAGAGGAAATTAAAATTAGGCTATAACAGGGCAGGCAGGATTGTTGACCAATTGGAAACAGCAGGTATTATAGGTTCATTTGAAGGAAGTAAAGCCAGAGATGTGAAAATGAAAGATCTTGAAAGTTTGGAACAATTTTTGAAAACACTTAGGCAGATTTAAATATTTTATTGTTAAAACAATTTCGTTTTGCAACGGTAATCGGTAAATTCAATAATTATGAAAAAAATAAGCATAATAATTTCCGTACTTTTATTAAGTATTTCCGGAATAAAAGTAAGCGCACAGGACGACACTAAAGTAAAAACTATTCTCAACGGTGTAGGCACTACAATGAAGTCTTATACTTCGATGAAGATAGAATTCACTTATACCATGGTAAATACTAAGACTAAGGTGAATGAGTCAAAATCCGGTGTGATCCAGATAAAAGGGGCTAAATATCATCTGGAAATAGGTGGACAAATTGTGTTCTGCGATGGCAGTACTGTTTGGACATATCTTAAAGATGAAAATGAGGTAAATATCAATAATGTTTCAACTCAGGATGATGCCATCAACCCTACATCTATTCTGAATAATTACATCATTAACTTCAAACCAAAATGGATCAAAGATGTTATTGAAGGCGGAAAAACTATTGCAGTTATTGATATGACTCCGATAAAAGGCAAATCGTATTATAAAGTCCGGTTGAATATTGATAAAACCGCTAAGCAAATCACAAGCACAATTGTTTATGACAAGAACGGCTCTACCTATACATATAAAGTAAATAAATTCACTACTAATATTGCCATGCCTGATGCTATATTTACTTTTAATAAAGCTGAACACACTGGTGTTGAAGAAAACGATATGAGATAATCTTTTTCTAAAAATTCAAAAAGCGAAGCGCCGAATTTTTTATTTCTTTTTT
>CAINEZ010000596.1 GCA_903847905.1 uncultured Bacteroidota bacterium | reverse complement strand
TTTCTGGTTCATTTATCATTTTTATTATTTGCCCGAGAATTTTTTCATACTTTTCATAGAGTCTTAAAAATATTTTTTCATCAATATATTTACAAGCTAATGAAAATTCAAGCCAAACTTGTGTCTCGCATGCTTCAGTTTCAGAATCGCTCAGCTTGGCAATAAAGGCAGCAGTATATCTTCTTTTTCTCCATGCTTCGCCAATGTTTGAACAAACTGATCTTGATGACCTTCTGATTTGATCAGTCATCGAATATTTTTCTTCAGCAGGAAATGTTTTCGTGATTTCAAATATTTCCATAGCAACTTCAAAAGCATCTTTGTAAACTCTGAGTTCTCTATATGAATTGATTCTTTCAGCCATTTTTTATTAAAATTTAAAAATCATTTATTGAATGGGCGACAAGGCGAATGGGAGATAATAAAAGAATTTCTTTTTCACCTTTTCTCCCTTTCACCGCTTCCCCTTTTCTCCAATTCACGGTTTCAATTATTTCATTTCTCTACTTATTCTTAAAAGGTCAGTAAGTATGGCAAAGCCTGTCTGCATCCTGCCTGCACCCGGTCCGACAATTGTAACATCACCCAGCATGTCTGTTGTGAATGTTAAAGCATTAGTTGCGCCCATTACTCCGGCTAAAGGATGCGAAAGAGGAACCATTTCAGGAGCGACAGAACCATAAACTTTTCCGTCTTTCTTTTCAACACAACCTATAAGTTTCCAGCGTTTACCTTCTTTCTTAGCAGTTTCAATATCTGCTGAAGATATTTTTGTTATACCTTTACAAGTAACATCATTTATTTTTAATGGAGCGCCCATAACAATGTTTGCAAGGATGGTAACTTTTCCACGTGCATCATATCCTTCTACATCGCCTGTAGGGTCAGCTTCTGCGTAACCCAGTTCCTGTGCAACTTTAAGAACGGCATTATAATCCATTCCTTTTTCCATTTCTGTCAGCATGTAATTTGTTGTACCGTTCAGAATACCGCGGATCTTAGATATTTCGCAGCCTGCAAGAGGACCTTCAGCTAAATTGATGATAGGTGTTCCTGCACAAACAGTTCCTTCAATAAAAAAATTAACACCTTTTTTATCTGCCAATTGTTTAAATTCAGCATACTTCAAAGCAGCAGGACCTTTGTTACTTGTTACAACATGTTTGCTTGATTCTAATGCAGCGCGAACATGGTCAATAGCAGGTCCGCCTGTTGTAAGATCGGTAAAAGTAAGTTCGCAAAGAACGGTGGCATTACTTTCTTTGATGAGAGTAACATTATCCCATTTCGAAACATCTTTTGTAAATTTTTTCTTTGCCTTAGCTTCTTCGATCATGAATGGAATGTCAAGTCCATTGGGGTTGTAACAATTTCCATAAACAAAGTCGCCGACAGCAACAATGTCGAATTCGAAATTATATTTTTCTTTAAGAAAACTTTTTTTGTTGAGAAGAATCTCGCTGATTCCCTGTCCAACTGTGCCAAATCCTAAGATTGCAATTTTTTGTTTCATACAAGTAATTTTTTAGGTTATATTTATTTTATTTATTTGTTCAAGGTTTAAGGTTCAATGTTCAAGATTATATGGTTCTTCTGGCTCTTTGAATTTTGAACCTTTATAATCAGAAGATTTGAGATAAATAATTAATTTTTAAATTTTGCTACTTACCTCAATGCATTTCTGAAATAATTCATTGAATTTTTCATTTGAAATATATTCTATATCTAACGAACGATATAATTGAGAACGTAGTTCTCCGCAAGAACCTTTTGCAATAGAAAGAAATTGAATAAACTCTCTGTTTCCGCCTCTTTCAAATCCTTCAGCAATATTATCCATGATTGATCCAGATGAACTTCGCATCTGATTAATCAATTTAAAATCGTTTGCAAAAGTCTTTTCTTTAGTTACAAGAAAAATATCTTTAGCTAATACCCTTGCTAATTGCCATGCTTCAATATCCTCAAATGATTTAAAAGTTGCCATTTTCTATTTATAATAACTTTGAACATTTAACATTGAACTTTGAACTGTTTTTTAAACTTTGAACTATTTATATTTTTTCTAAAGCTTGCTCCAAATCTTTTATTATGTCTTCCGGGTCTTCAATGCCAACAGCAATACGACATGTAGAAGGTTTTATCTCGGCGAGTTTTCGTCCTTCTTCACCTTGTTGCTGATGTGTTGAAATAGCATTTAATGTAGCGACAGTTTTACAACGCCCCAGATCAGTTGCCCGCCAGATCATTTGTAAAGCATCATAAAATTTACGTGCATTAACAGAATCCATAGGCGCCTTTTCTTTTATTTCAATCGCCATCATATACGAATACTTGTTTTCGTTAGTATCTGCAAGTTTCATATATTTCCTGGCAATTTCATGAGCAGGATAACTTTTTAATCCCGGGTAATAAACCCTATCAACCTTTGGATGATTTTCAAGGAATGTTGCTACTTTCAGCCCAGTGTCGCTCATTTGTGCGATGCGCATGCGTAATGAACGCAGATCATTCAATGTTAAAATAGAATTGATGGGACTTATAGAAGGTCCGTTATCCCTGAATGGCCAAAGTTTCGCCCACACTGCAAAATCCGCTTTCATATCATCGCAACCAACTTTGCTTATAATGTTTTTACGTGAAGTTAGCATACCGCAAATTGAAGTACCATTAGTGCTGATAACTTTTGTTCCCGATTGAATTACAATATCGGCTCCAAACTGCAAAGGTCTTGTTAATGCAGGAGAAGCGCATGTTGCGTCAACGATCATAGGGATGCCAAATTTGTGTGCAAGCTTTGTTACTTCTTCAATATCGAAAATGGCAACGGCAGGATTTGAAGGGAACTCACCATAAACAAAGCGAGTACCCTCATCAATTTTCGATTTCCATTCATCAAGATTGTAAGGGTTACATACCCAGCGAACTTCAATACCTTGTTCTTTATACCTGCGAACAGAAAATTGCTGAAATGTTCCTCCATAAACTTTAGCGCTGGTAACAAAATTAGGTTTAGGTAACGAATCATCTTTGATTAGAAAAGCATCTGTTGCTGTTCTTATCGCAGCCATACCACTGGCTGTAGCGCAGCATGATGCTTCAATATCAGTCCCATAAGATTCGAGCAATGCAATGGTGTCTTCCAGGAAACCGATAGAAGGATTGGCTATGCGCGAGTAACACCATGTTGGCATTTCGTATGCAAGCGCTGCTTCCATATGAGCACTATCCCTATATGCTTCAGCTGTTGTAAGATAAATGGGCTCCATTATGGAACCTGAGTTTCCACTAAAAGCTGTTTCCATAGTGTACAAGCCATGAGTGGCAACTGTGTCGAATTTTCTTGTCTTAGCAATTTTTATTGCTTTTGCACGGTCATCCATCATTTGCTGACCGATTTTTATCCAGTCTTCTTTTGTGAGTGGTTTTGACATAATTTTTATTTTTAAAATTCTTGTTTACAAAGATTGATAATCATTTTTACATAACAAAAATAGAATAATATAAGCAATAATGACTATATTATAAAATATACTAACAAAATATATTAAAATAAATGAAATATGAAAGTAAAAAACATTAATTTTGTAATAAATGTAAATTTTATATGAAAAATCAATCATTAAACTTTCATATTGATAGTTTGGATAAGAAAATTCTATCTATTCTTACAAAAGATGCGCGAACGCCATTTGTAGAAGTAGCCCGTGCCTGTGGAGTTAGCGGAGCAGCAATACATCAACGTGTTCAGCAAATGATAAGCGGAAGCGTTATAAAGGGTTCCCAGTTTAATTTATCGCCAAGAGCAATGGGCTACAATACATGCGCTTTTATTGGAATTCAGCTTCATCTTATTACTCGAAAATCGCACATCGAAGCATATAATAAAATAATGAAAGTGCCTGAAATTGTGGAATGTCATCATGTTTCCGGAAAACATTCTTTGCTTATTAAAATTTATACAAAGAGTAATGAACAGCTAAAAGATATTATTATTGAGAAAATTCAATCTATTCCTGAGGTGATTTCGACGGAAACGTTTATTTCGTTACAGGAAGGTTTTGAAAGACAGGTTGCGATTGAATAAATTTTACATTACGGTAAAAGCTTGCTAACATAATTCAATCTATTACCTAATATTTTTATATTTTCGCAATAATAAAATTATTTGATATGAATTACGATTTGATAATTATTGGTAGTGGACCCGGCGGATATGTAGCTGCAATAAGGGCTTCGCAACTTGGATTAAAAACAGCGGTTGTTGAAAAATCGGAGCTTGGCGGTATATGCCTTAACTGGGGCTGCATTCCAACAAAAGCATTGCTTAAAAGTGCACAGGTTTATAACTACATGAAACATTACATTGATTATGGAATTCAAATTGAAGGTAGTATAAAACCAGATTTTGAAGCCATAGTGAAAAGAAGTCGTACAGTTGCCGAAAATATGAGTAAAGGAATTCAATATCTTTTCAAAAAAAATAAAATTGAAATAATAACTGGATTTGGAAAAGTAAAAGCCGGTAAAATTGTTGAGGTTACTGATGCCTCTGGAAATAAATCCGAATATTCTGCAGACAATATAATTATTGCAACTGGCGCTCGTTCACGCGAACTGCCAAACTTGAAACAAGACGGAAAAAAAATTATCGGGTATCGCGAAGCTATGACATTACCTGGGCTTCCTGCATCTATGGTAGTTGTTGGTTCCGGAGCCATTGGTTCTGAATTTGCTTATTTATATAATTCACTTGGCACAAAAGTTACTTTAATTGAAGTATTGCCAAATGTTGTTCCTGTCGAAGATGAAGAAGTATCGAAGCAACTCGAACGTTCATTCAAAAAATCGGGAATGAAAGTAATGACAGAAGCAACGGTTGAAAGCGTTGATACATCAGGCGATTTATGCAAAGTGAAAGTAACATCTAAAAAAGGTGAAGAAATAATTGAAGCTGAAATAGTTTTTTCTGCCGTTGGTGTTTCTACTAATATCGAAGGAATAGGACTGGAAGAAACAGGAATAAAAGCGGAAAGAGGAAAAGTTATTGTTGATGATTATTACAAAACCAATATAGAAGGATATTATGCTATAGGCGACATAGTTCACGGACCAGCGCTGGCGCATGTTGCATCGCATGAAGGGATTATTTGTGTCGAAAAAATTGCAGGACATAATCCTGAGCCGCTTGATTATGGTAATATTCCCGGATGTACATATACAACACCGGAAATCTCTTCGGTTGGAATGACTGAAAAAAAAGCTACGGAAGCCGGTTATGAAATTAAAGTCGGGAAATTCCCATTCACTGCATCAGGTAAAGCAAGTGCAGCTGGTAATAAAGATGGTTTTGTAAAAGTAATTTTTGATGCTAAAACCAATGAGCTTCTCGGCGCTCACATGATTGGCGATAATGTTACTGAAATGGTAGCTGAAATTGTGGTAGCAAGGAAATTAAAAGCAACTTATCGTGAAATTCTTGATACAGTCCACCCACATCCAACCATGTCGGAAGCAGTGATGGAAGCTGTTGCTGCTGCTTATGGGGAAGTGATTCATATATGAAAAATGAAATTAATTGAAACTAGTAGAAAATAAAATGATATTAAGATATTAATTGATATTGATTGAAACTAAAAAAATATTGGATATTGATTGAAATTAATTGAAACTGATAGAAAATAAAAAGATATTGGGATATTGATTGATATTAATTGAAACTGATAGAAAATAAAAAGATATTGGGATATTGATTGATATTAATTGAAGCGTATAGAAAATAAAATGATATTAAGATATTAATTGATATTGAT
>CAINEZ010000595.1 GCA_903847905.1 uncultured Bacteroidota bacterium | reverse complement strand
TGCCATAGTGATGGCTGTGATCATTATGATCTCGACATTTGGTTGCAACAACGGGCTTATCCTTGCAGGCGCACGTGTTTATTATGCCATGGCCGGCGATGGACTATTCTTTAAACAAGTTGCCAAGATGAACAAATATGCGGTTCGCGGTGTGGCGCTGGTCTTTCAGTGTATCTGGGCAAGCGCACTATGCCTCTCGGGCAAATACGGCGACCTGCTGGATTATGTGGTTTTTGCAGTGCTCCTTTTTTATATTTTAATGATCATCGGAATATTTCTGCTTCGCAAAAAGCGACCTGATGCCCAACGGCCTTATAAAGCTTTTGGTTATCCCGTGCTGCCTGTGATCTACATCATACTTGCACTGGCAATGTGCATTGACCTGTTAATCTACAAACCAAACTTCACCTGGCCCGGACTTATCATCGTGATCATAGGATTACCCGTATACTACCTCATGAAACGTGGAAATAAACAGGGTCTGCTCTGATCAAAGCTAAACGATATAAATGCAATATTGTTAATTCGGATCAGGAAAATCAGTGATATTCAATACAAATAATCTATTAGAATTAAGTTGGTAAAAAAAATTGTGAAATAGTTAACAATTAGTAATTATTTTTGTGAATACTCAGCAGCAAATATAAACAATCAAGTGTTATTAAAAAAAATATTTTACAGCCCTAATGCAACGAAATTCATATTTTATTTGCAATAATTATGAGTATCGAAACCATAACCATATCATTACAAGAATACAATGCTCTAAAAGATCAGATAAGGGTATTGCAAGAGGAGATACAACTATTAAAAAATGGTCGTAATAGCAAGACCAGTTCTACTCCACCCTCTCAGGATATGGGAAGAAGCAACAGTAAAAGTTTACGAGAACCGTCCAAACGCAAAACAGGCGGACAACCTGAGCATGAAGGTACAAATTTAAAAATGAAAGAAACTCCTGATGAGATTGTTGAGCATCGACCTGGTTATTGTAAACAATGCGGGAATGAGTTAAAATCAGATGAAGCAATAATGGTATCACGTAAACAAGAAATAGTATTACCACCTATTATACCGCAATATATAGAACATCAGTCGTATGCTTGCACATGTAAAAGATGCGGATTTGTTACGATTACTGAGCTACCAGAACATTTAAAAGCAAACGTGCAATATGGTTCGCAGATTAGCGCGTGGGTAGCTTATTTATCTGTTCGACAGTATATGTCTTACGAAAGAATAGCTGAATTGATGCGGGATTGTTTTCGTTTACCAATCAGTGAAGGTACTATAGATAACATGCTGAAAAATCTTACTGATAAAGCAAAATATGTTTACGAACAAATACAAAAACGTATAGAACAATCATCTGTAATAGGCGGAGATGAAACAGGCATAAAAATAAATGGGAAAAAGGGATGGTTGTTTGCTTTTCAAACACCTGTGCTTACTTTTCTATCAGTATCATTAAGTCGGGGATATGAAACTATTGCAAACTTATACAAAAACGGATTTCCGATTTCAATATACGTTACTGATTGTTGGGCGGCTCAATTAAAAGTAAGTGCAAAGGCAAAACAAATCTGCGTTGCTCACCTGCTTAGAGAACTCAATAATTTTATTGATGCTTGTAAATGTCAGTGGTCTGTAAAAATGAAACAACTACTAAAGGAAGCAATTGGTATCAAATCACAGATGCAAGACGTTGACTACGTTTCGTCAAATGAGAAAGTAATGAATATCCAAAAACAACTCGACGAACTTTTGCTTGCCGACCTAACGGATAAACACAAAAAAATTAGAGCCTTTATCAAACGTCTCAATAAAAACCATGATGCTATTCTAACTTTTCTATATTACCCAAAAGTTCCACCCGACAATAACGCTTCTGAACGAGCAATAAGAAATGCAAAAGTAAAAATGAAGGTTTCAAATCAATTCAAGATTCAGGAAGGTGCGCATCGTTTCGCAGTTTTGCGTTCCATTATTGATACTGCTATGAAAAATTCTCAAAATGTTTTGGACGCTTTATGTCTATTGCCTTACTCTGTCACTGAGTAATCACAAATATTATAAGTGCTGAGAAAATGGAAATTATTGAAAAAGCACGTGCTTTAAGACTTGATTTAAAATCAAAAAATGATTTCAGTGAGAATCCAATTGATGATTCCCTGCCTGTAATTCCACCATTTATGGGCAAGGATATCATTAACCTTATCATCATTGGACAAGACCCAACAGTAAAAAATGAAGCAAGTCGAAAAAAGATCACCTGTACATTGAATCTTGATAAAAATAATTCTTTGAAAATTTACATTGAATCAATTTGCAGAGGTTTGGGAATTACTCTTGAAAATGTTTATGCGACGAACCTTTTTAAGTATTTCTATAAACAACCACCAGCAAATACTCCTGAAGTTTTATTTCAACATCTAAATCCGAATTTAAATTTGCTTAAACTGGAACTTTCAGAATTCGACAATATTCCTATAATAACTTTAGGTGAGCCAGTCCTGCGATTGCTCACATTTGATAAGGATAAAGTCAGAAAATACTGGGATTACAATACTAAAACAAAAGAAACCAATGGGGATTTTAAATTTTCACATAGCAAGGATAATAAGTTAGGAAGGGATTTTTATCCTTTCCCTCATCAACCGAGTATCAGGAAGGAGTTTTATACTAAAACATTTAACTATTATATTGAGTTTTTTAATAAAGGTTAACATAACTAATAAATTTTATGAGTAACGAACTTTTCAATGAAGATATCTTTAGTAGCTATAAAGATAAATTTAAAAGTATTGGAAATAGAAATATTTATTTTACG
>CAINEZ010000594.1 GCA_903847905.1 uncultured Bacteroidota bacterium | reverse complement strand
TAATATTATATTTATTTTTTTGAATACAAGCAATTGATATTTTTTCAATTGTTTGTTAGTATATTCAATAATTTGATCCTTGCAAGAAGCTCATTAATACTGAACGGTTTTATCAGATAATCATCAGCGCCACTGTTGAACCCTGTAACTCTATCCTCTATCATGTTCAATGAAGTTATCATTAGGACAGGAGTATCTAATTTATTCCTGATCTTTTTGCATAATTCGAAACCATCAATCCCCGGTAACATTATATCTAAAATTATAAGATCGTATTTTTTTTCAAGAGCCAGTTTCTTTCCAGCATTCCCATCATAAGCTACATCAACTTCATAATTTTTATCTTCCAGTCCAAGCTTCAAAACCGAAGTAAGTTTCTTGTCGTCATCAATAAGTAAAATTTTCATAACACATGCATTATTTTTTAGTTTATAATTCTGTTTTTTAGCGCCGTATTTGATAGCCTGCAAAATGAAGGAATTATACGGACTTCCCATCTTTTTAAAACCATCGGTTTTGCTGTATAAATTTTATGTTTCAAAAATATAATAGTTAGGAAAATATTAAATTAAAAGCAGATTAAGAATAGATTAAGAAAAAGTTAAGAGTACTAAAATAAATCTATTCTTATCTTCTTTCCCCAAAATAGTGTATGAATGTGTTATATCTATTAATAACCCCAGCTATCAGAACCTTTAATTAATCGGTTTTTAATCTGCATTTAATCTGCTTTTAATTATAAATATAGTGCTAAGCGTAATTTTGCAGTAAATAATTTTATTTAATATTTTTAATCTATACTATTATGTTTTCAAATTTCAAAAAGCAGATCCTATTACCAGTAAGGTATTTCAACCTTTCTGCTATCAGGAATAAAAAACCTTCAGGAAGTTTACTTTTAAAAACCTGTTTTTTATTAATTGTAAGTTTTCCTGTAATAACGCTTTCACAGGCATGGGATTTAAGAAAGAATTTGGATGATGTAAGAGTTTACACCCGAGATTATCCCGGATCTGGTTTCAAGGAAATAAAGGCTGAAATATTTGTAAAATCAACTCTGGCAGGAGTTACAAAATTATTTGATGATGTAACTTTATACACAAAGTGGATATATGCCTGCAAAACCGCTTATGTCTTAAAAAAAATAAGTTCGACTGAAGGATATGTTTACAGCGTTATAGAAGCATCATGGCCAGTAAGCAACAGGGATGTTATCACGCATTATGTGCGAACACAGGATAAAAAAACAAAAACTATTCTAATTACACTCACATGCGTTAAAAATTACATTCCCGAAGTAAACGGAATTGTGAGGGTAGATACGCTGTGTGGCACAACAAAAATAATTCCTCTCAAGGACGGGATAGTTCAGATAATACATCAATTACATGTTGAGCCCGGTGGATCTGTTCCGGGCTGGCTGGCGAATTTTTTTGTAACCGATGGTCCGTTATATTCATTTCAGAAATTGAAGAAGCTGTTAGAACTTCCTGAATATAATACATACAAATCGGATGACATTCTTGAACCATAATAAAAAAATCTGTTACACAATTAAAGGTAATTAAGTTAATAAAGGTATTTGTTAATATTAATTCGGAATTTGTTTCTGAAATTGTCACGAAGACATAGCTTTGGTATAAAACAGTCTAATACTAATACTAGGTGATAAAATATATTTCTATTCTATGCTTGATGTTTTCTTCTTTGCTGCAGGCGCAGAATTTCAATGTTGAGAAGAATATTGCATTTACAATGTGCAGAGCAAATGATCATCTCATTCTTACACAGAAAATACAACCCTTTCCGCCCACAAATAAAATTTCATTCAATTATTATTCTTCCTGTATTAAAAAAAAATATTTCTTTCATG
>CAINEZ010000593.1 GCA_903847905.1 uncultured Bacteroidota bacterium | reverse complement strand
AAGATTCTACGGTGCATAACACGGGTTTTGCGTTAGTGGGCGGACGGTGCTAAAAGAAACATTTGAGCAATTTATAAATTTAGTAACGGCGGACAGTTAAGTGCTCTCAATCGCCCACCACCGCAAAGCCCGGGAACGTTAGTGGCAATGCAAAAAAAATGAAAAAAGACATTTTATTATATATTTTCTTCTTCTGTTTATGTAATATCATACATGGACAGACAAGAGAATTGCCAGATGATAGTATGATTTTCACAAAACATATTAAGACAATTACTGAATGGTTATCGAGAGACTCCATAATAAACGAGGCGGATGTCTGCTATAAATATAATTCGTTAGGGAAGTTAACCATAACAGAATATTTCCCTGACAGAGATAGCATAATTGAAGACACTTCATTTGACTATAATTTTTATTTTTATGAAAATAATAAATTAATAAAAGAATTGAGAACTGGAATTTGGGATACAGAAACAATGCGAGTTGATACTGTTGAGACAAAATACACTTATGACAGCTCAAATAATTTGATAGAAGAACGAATTGTTTGTGTTAATAGAAAATGGAATTATAAAATTAAAAAAACATATGATTCTCATAAAAGAGTGTTGCAAATTATTTATGAAAATGCACCTAATTGTACTTCACAAGGCGTTGATAGCTTGTTTTATCAGAATGACAAAATTATTTTAAATATTAATCATAAAATAAATAGGCGTATTTCATACAACTATAATATTGACGGAACCTTATCTCTAAAATCTGACGGACAATTAAATGACACGACATATATTCATCATAAAAATTACTTTTATTACGTGAATGGGTTGTTGACTTCAGAAAGAGAATATCATTCTGTAGATGGTAAAAATAATTATTCAGAAAGGACATTTAAATACTATTATAATGACAGAGGGTTAGTACAAAAAATAGAAAGATATAGAGATGACAAATTATATAATTATACTACATTGACCTATGAATATTATTAAATGCACAGCCACTAACTTTATGTTTCTGTCATCGGCGGTTCGTGGGTGACGGAAACGTAAGCAATTTTAAATTATATTTGCGGGGCAGACACGGAAGTGCGCTAATACCGCCGCCGCCAGAAACATTGGGTCGTTACCAACAAGGCGTAAAAAAAGACAGCAGACGACAAACTTGAAACGTAAAATGAATTTGACAACGAAATACGAAATAAAAAAAGTGACTGACTGGAAAGACAAAAGATTTAGTTTTTTTGCCGACCCACGAAAGAAAGAAAAGGAAAGCCATCACACATTTGGCACATTGCCTTTTGCCCGACACACAAGCCAACGCTTCGCAAAAGTCAAAGAGCCAAATCTTTCCGACCCGCAATTTATTTTGTATGTAATTAAAAATGATTAATTTTGACTTTGAAAAATAAATGAAAATGTATAACGAAATATAAACCGAATGTAACATAAAAAAAATAAAAATATAGCGTTTAGCCAAATTCTGTGTCTGAAACCGACCAAATTTCAAATGTGAACAGGAAAAAGCAAAAACGCCACGTCAAGGCGTGGTCGTTGCTTTTACACTTGTTCACAGGGCTCTTGGTCGGGCCTCAGATACAGCGTAGGTAATGTACCACGCTGTTTTTTTTTGGTAAAAGCAACCACCATTAACGGAGCATAAATTTTTAAATTTTATTTTTATGAATCAAGAATTAGAAAACTTAATTGAAATGGCACTTGCAGATGGAGTGCTTACAGAAAAAGAAAAACAAGTGCTCTATAAAAAAGCACAATCAATGGGCGTTGACCTTGATGAATTTGAAATGGTTTTAGATGCTAAATTATTTCAAAAAAACAAAGAGCAAAAATCAGCAGCTCCCGAATCCAGTAAAGTAGGAGATGTCAAAAAATGTCCAAGTTGCAAAGCAATTGCACCTTCTTTTTCAAGTAAATGCCCTGATTGTGGTTTTGAATTTAGGGATATTGAAAGTGATGTTTCTATAAATAAACTTTTTGAAATGCTTTTAGAGGCTGATTCACTACCAATAGAAGCATTTAAGGAATCCGGTATGAATAGAGACTTAGCCAAAAACACTGGTAAAGGACTAATTGGTGGAATGCTTTCGCACACTTCAAGTAGTATGGCTCAAATTAATGAACAAGAAAGGGAAGAAGAGCATATTAAAAGGCATGCAGAAAAAATTCTATCAAGAAAAACACAAATAATTTCAAATTTTCCTGTTCCTAATTCAAAAGAATCGTTACTGGAATTTTTCACTTTAGGCATTACAAAAGCTAAAGAAATAAAGAAAGGACTTTTTGGTTCATATTCTGCATCCGAAAAAGAGCACAATGTATTAGCACCAGTGTGGAAATCAAAATGTGAACAAGTAATTATGAAAGCAAAATTTTCCTTAAAGGATGATAAATCAACATTAACTGAAATAGAAAATCTTTTTAATCAATTAAACCTTAAAAAATAAAACTATGAAAAAAGCACTTCAACATTTAATCATGATTGGAATACCAGCAATATTGTGGATTGCAGCATTTAATTTAGACAAAGTTCTTTCAAAAGGAGCTCTTGGTCTTAGTATGATAATACTTTTTGCAGCTTATACTGTATTTGCTTTGGTTGTTGGTTTAAAGCAAGATAAAAAAGACCCAATTAGAATATATATTCTTGTTGGTGCATTTTGCTTCTTAATTTCAATATTAATGACAATACGATAATACTATGGGACTATTCGGTAACAAAGAAGAAGGCGGATTAATGGATGTAATCCGCTGTGACGAACAAGAATATCTTGTTTGGAAATGGCGACCTTCGGGAGGAGCCAATTCTACAAAAAAGGAAAATGCAATTCGCTACGGAAGTAGTTTACGTGTAAAAGATGGGGAATTAGCCGTTTTTGTTTACCAACAAAAGGATGGCTCAATGCAAGATTTTATTGTAGGACCTTACGACCAAACAATTAAAACAGCAAACTTTCCAGTTTTATCAAGCATTGTAGGCTTAGCTTTTGGCGGTGCATCTCCATTTCAGGCAGAAATCTATTTTATTAATCTTTCGGGAAACATTCAAATAAAATTTGGTATTCCTTATTTTGATGTATTTGACCCAAGATTTCTTGATTTCGGTGTACCTACTGTAGTAAGAGGTTCAATTACTTTTAATATTACGGATTACAAAGCATTTATTAAATTGCATAGGTTGATTAATTTTGAAATAGAGGATTTCAAAAAACAAATCAAGGATGCAGTTACAAAATATGTGAAAGGAACTATTACAAATATTCCTTCCGAAAAAGGAATTCCTGTTTTGCAACTTGAAACAAAAATTTTAGAAATAAATGAATTAATCCACCCAAAAATAAAAGAAAGTCTGGAAAATGATTTCGTTGTAAATCTTAAACGCTTCGACCTTGCAACAATTGAATTTGATAAAGAAAGTGAAAATTATCATGAATTAAGAAGAGTAACTGCTGGGCTTCAAACTAAAAAAATGGAAGTAGAACTTGATATTGATTTAAAGGATAAAACAATGCAAGTTGAAGGTAAAAATATAAATGTATACCAAATAGATAAACAGACAGAAGTATTAAAAACAGCAGCAGAGGGTCTTGGAAACATGGGTAACATTGGCGGTGGTGGCGAAGGCGGTGGCGGCGGAATGAATCCTGCAGGTATGATGACAGGTATGATGATGGGCGGTGCTATGGGTAATCAAATGGCGGGCATGATGAATCAAATGGGACAGAATGTAAACCAACAAAATCAACAAACACAGCAAGGTTCAATTGTATGTCCCAAGTGCAATACCGTAAACCCAGCGAACACAAAATTTTGTAGCAGTTGCGGTACTTCTTTAATTCCGCCTGTCCAACAACAGGAACAATCACAGCCATGCTCAAATTGCAAAGTTCAATTTCCTGCTAATGCTAAATTCTGTCCGAGCTGTGGTACTCCTGCAAATCAAGAAAAGTCTTGTGCTGATTGTGGTACTAAAGTAGCAACTGGTGTTAAATTTTGTCCAAATTGTGGGAAAGGCATAGTTTAAACTTTGTATAATGGAAAATGATAATCTTTCCAATCCTATTAACCGTTTGGTTGAGTTTGGTATGAGCATAGCAATGGCACAGCAAATGGTAAATGTGATGAATAAAGCAAATGAAGGGGTAAAAGTACCAGGAAAATTTCAAGATTTTCAGGCAAGATTTTTATCACGCATTTGTAGAATTTGTAGTACTATAAATAGTGTAGAATCGAGGTTTTGTTCTAAATGCGGAGAAAAGTTGCTACTTGAAAATGCAAGGGTTAAAATTTGTTATTGCTGTAATACTACAAATGAAACATCATCTAAATTTTGCATCCAATGTGGTGCTATATTAGAAACTACTGTATGTATAAGTTGTTACACGGAAAATAATAGCAGTTCGAAATTTTGCAAAAATTGTGGCAAGAGCCTCATTAAATAAACTAATAAACATAAGTAATATGAAAACTAAATTTAACGGATTTATTTTGATTGTAGCATTTTTATTGAGTGCTTTAATCACTTACGGATTTTATGCTTTTTGGTCAAAAGAAACCATTTTATCATCAAAGCATATTTCAGTATTAATTTCTGCATTTATAATTACTTTTTGTTCAATAGGGACATTGGGCTTTTCAATAAGTTCAGGAAGGGTTACATCATTGATACGTACTGTTGCTGTTGTTTTTTTGATTATCGGTTTGATTTCAACAATAGCTTTGACATATTTTGTTTCAACACCTGCACCAGTAATAATTATAATGGGGATTGAATTTTTAATTTATCTTTTAGTAATTTACTCATTAACAAAGAGTGGTCAATAAAGGGCTTATCAATAAAAGGAAGTTGTGTATATTTAAAAGAAACTTTTTTAGGAATTAATTTTAAAACATTTTCTTTTTTTACATGTTTTT